>JBGOTY010000144.1:0-8445 GCA_041476745.1 Verrucomicrobiia bacterium
CCTGACCCAATCCTCCTGCATCCTGGCCCGTTGTTGTTGGAGAAGGATCTTCTCGATATCGTCGCGTACCTCGGCAAGCGCGACCGTGTGCGCCGGCTTCACGTCTTCGACATGGAGAATGTAGTAGCCTTCCGCAGTCTCGATGATGCGGCTGTGCTGGCCGGCTTTGAGTGAGAAGGCGATTTCGTTGAGTTCCTTGCGAAGAACGTCCTTGCCGATCCAGCCCCAATCTCCACCTTCCTTTGCTTCCTTGCCTTCGGAGTAGACCTTGGCCATGCTTTCGAAGCTGTCGCCGGCATCCAGCTTTGCGAGGATTTCATCGGCAAGCTTGCGTTGTAGATCGATCACGGCTGGCGCATGCAGGTTGACGACCCTCCAACTGCTGGTCTCGGCGGTGGAAGTCGCCGTGGTGGCATTCGTTGTGGCGGTCTCGGTGGCGTCGAATACAGTCGTCGTCGAAGCGGCGCCGGTTGTTTCCGAGTTGGTCTGCGACAATTGGTTCGTCGAGGCCAGCGGGGCCTGTTCCGCGACGCTCGCGGCGGGAACGGGTTCGCCGCGTTTGATGAAGATCATGCGCAACTTGATCTGTTCGCCGACTTTGTATTGGTCGAGGTTCTCGCTGTAATACTTCTCCATTTTGTGGGGGGAGACCACGACAGTCTGCTGGGTTTTGTGGCCGCGCATCGCCTGGATGATCACGCGTTCACGCACCTGGTCACGGTACTGCGAAAGAGTGAGGTTCTCGGCTTCAAGCGTCTTCACAAACGCCGCGCGGTTGCCGCCGTAGTCGCTCGAGATAATGTCGTTGATCTGTTGCTCGATGACGGTCTCGGGGATCTTGTAGCCCTTCTCTTTGAATTCCTGGATGATAAGTGCGCGCTCAATGAGCTGGTTGAGAGCGTCCATTTCCGCTTTGCGGACTTGATCGACCAGGTTCTGGCCGGAGAAGTTGCGGCGGAGTTGTTGGGCGACGGGCTGGACGAAACTGCGGACCTCGCTGTAGGTGATGACCTTGTCGTTGACGATGGCCGCGACGCCATCGACGATCTCCGCGGCCGGCGACCCGCCGGCAACCGCCAGCATCGCGACCACCAGTACTGCAACCTGTCGCTTCATGACTCCCTTTCGTGACGACCGGGGTTTAATTTCGCCAAAATGCCGGTGTTTTTCTTCAGGAACAGCACGAGCTCCTCAATCCTTTCGACACTGGCGGGGCTGAGGTGGTGCTCGATCCCCTCCAAATCGAGTTGCGCCGTGTGGCGATCCACGCCGAGCAGCTCGAAAAACTCCTCCAGCACCCGATGCCGCCGCCGAACGGCGCGCGCGACACCCTTGCCCTTCGAGGTCAACACGAGGCCGCGATATTTCTCATAACGAACGAAACCGTGTTCGCCGAGCTTCTGGACCATTTGCGTCACCGAGGCCTGACGAATTCGCAGGGAACGCGCAATGTCCACCATGCGGGCGCGTCCCTTGTCCTCGGTCAACTCGTAGATGCGCTCCAGGTAGTCCTCGGCGCTCTCGGTGGTTTTCGGCATGGAAGCGAAGCATAACCAAAGGAACGGGTGGGCGCAAGCGTTGTGGGCCGAAGCCGCTCCGGGAAAGCGACCTGCAATGGTCTACACCTTCGGCCCGGCTGCCACGATTTCCGCGGACGCGCCCTGGAACTGCTCGAAGTTCTTCACGAATTTGCCCGCCAGATCCTTCGCGCGGCGGTCATAATCGGCCGCGTCCTTCGCGCCGTACCGTGGCGCCAACAATTCCGCAGGAACACCTGCCAGGGCTTTCGGCACTTCGAAACCGAACGTTGGGTCTTTCTGGAACTGAGCCTTGTCCAGTGCGCCGTCGATGATGTGTGTCACGTTATCCCGATTGATCTTTAACGGGATGCGCGGGCCCTGGCCGAACGCGTTGCCGACCCAGCCGGTGTTGAGCAGATAACAGTGGACATTATGTTTGCGCATCTTCTCCGCGAGCAGCTGGGCGTATACCTGTGGGGGCAACGGCAGGAACGGCGCGCCAAAGCAGGTCGAGAAGGTCGGTGTCGGGTCCTTGCCCATGTTGGATTCCGTACCCGCGAGCGCCGCGGTATAGCCGGCCATAAAATGATACATGGCCTGCGAAGGATTGAGCCGCGCCACTGGCGGCATCACACCGAACGCGTCGCAGGCGAGGAAGACGATTGCTTTTGGGTGTCCGCCCATGCCACTGGGCACGGCGTTGGCGATGTAATCCAACGGATACGCGCAACGCGTGTTCTCGGTAAGCGAGTCATCCATGTAATTGGGTTCGCCCGTCACCGGATCAACCACCACATTCTCAATCACCGACCCAAACCGGATCGCGTCCCAAATGAGTGGCTCCCGCTCTTTCGTGAGATTGATGCACTTGGCGTAGCAGCCGCCCTCGAAATTGAATACGCCGTGATCGCTCCAGCCGTGTTCGTCGTCGCCGATCAACCCGCGGTCCGGATCGGCCGACAACGTGGTCTTGCCTGTGCCGCTCAATCCGAAGAAGATCGCCACGTCGCCGGCCTTGCCGACGTTGGCCGAGCAGTGCATCGGGAACACGCCTTTCTGGGGGAGCACATAGTTGAGCACGGAGAAAATGCTCTTCTTCATCTCACCGGCATATTGCGTCCCGCCGATGAGCACGACTTTGCGCGAAAAATCCGCGACGATAAACGTCTCACTGTTGAGCCGGTGCTTCTTCGGGTCGGCGGCGAACCGGCAGGCGTTGATAACCGTCCATTCCGGCACATGCGACTGGAGTTGCTCGGGAGTCGCGCGCCGGAAGAGCTGTTTCACAAAGAGATTGTGCCACGCAAACTCGGTCACGATGCGGATCGGCATCGAATAGCGCGGATCGGCGCCCGCGAATCCGTCCATCACGAATAGCTCGCGGCCCTGCAGGTAGGCGAACACTTCCTGTTGCAAGCCGAGATAGTTCTCCTCGGAAATGGGTTGGTTGACCTTGCCCCACCAAATCTTGTCGCGGCTCGATGGCTCCTCCACGGTCCATTTGTCGCGCGGTGAACGCCCGGTGCGCTTCCCCGTCAGCGCATTCAGCGCGCCACTGCTGGTCAGCCGGCCTTCGCCGCGCCGGATCGCCTCCTCAACCAACGGCGCCACCGCCAGGTTCCAATGCACCTTACCCGTGCCTACGATACCGTGATTTTCCAGACCGTAATGACTCATGAGACTTTCCTTGCCAAAGGGTTTCCCCGCCACCTATGCGACAGCACGATTTAGACGGAAAATTTCTCAACGCGCAACTGAAAAAAGTGCCACTACGCGAGTGCGAGCGCATTCTATCACCACCAACGCCAAGGACAGCAAAGGAAAAAAATTGGGTCTTCGGCATACATTTCGACTGGCCCGTCCGGTTCGCAAATTCGTAGGGCAAACGCCGAGAAATGGACCCGGCCAAAATCGAGCCCCTGTTCTCGTAAACCTTTATCAAACTGCCACTTAACTGGGGGGTTCGTTTCGCAGAATGCATGTTTTCAAGCCTCCTTTGGTCTTCGACCCGCTCTCCCTAGCTTGGTGAAGGCGCGCGCCTCGCTGTGATCCTTCTGCCTTTCGTAGTGCTCGTAACAGTTGGCTGATGGAAGTTGGACGTTCACTCTTCATGCGCTTCCCCAACCATACCCGTCCCGTCGCGCCTTGTCCAGTAAAATTATCTATATACGATAACTGGGCGCGGCACAGGCTGCACGACACGCCACGATGTTGTTTCGCGGCAACTAATCGAAATCCATTTCTTGGTGTAGCCGCCTCGCTGTGTTGACCCGTCACTCACGGGACGCTAGTATTCGCTTGCCATGGCTGCGAAGAGCAAACGAACGCGAATCCTGCAGCTCGTGATGCTGGCAGTTCTATGCACACTTCTCACCCGCATGTTTTGGTATCCGCTGAAAGCCAGCCGCGTGGTCCACAAGTCACTAGCCTGTATGAACAATCTCAAGGGCTTGGGATTAGCCATGGATCTATACCGGCAGGCTTCCGGCCGGTTTCCTGCCAAACTGTCGGACTTGTACCCAAAATACATCACCGATCTTGGGTCATTCTCGTGTCCCGGGGATCCCCGTGAAATCCGCAAACCCGAAGACATCGATTCGTTGGCGGGCTACGTTCTCTTTAAGGTTGATGTGCCAGCTGATCCCCTGAGTAGCCTTGATTGGATGGACAAGCCGCTCCTCACCGACCGACGGCGCAATCACCTTGGCAAAATGAATGGAGTTTGGGGTGGAAACATTCTTTATGCACATGGCCACGTGGCGTGGATGCCAGATACACATCCTACGGAACCGTACACAATTGATATCGTTACTACCAATTTCTCGTTTGACTTCCCTGACTAGCGATCCTGTCATTCGCTGTCCGTAGAAACTCTGAGCGTTCACACGCGCCACTACGCGCGCCATTCCCGGCAGCACTTGCAGCATTTCCAGCCATTGCGCCGAATCGGAATCGGAATGCCCAGCGCGAAGAGCGAGCCCATCGCGAAGCGGTGCCAGATACGCTGGTGAATCACATCCGCAGCTCCACAGTGCAGACACTTCGGTCGCAGTTCTTGCTCAACCGGCTCCGTCGGCTCTCCCAAGCCGTCCTGAGACAGGCCCGACGTGAGAATCTCCCGCGCCAAGTCTGCCTCGGACTGCCGCACGCAAAGCTTTATCCCACCCATCATGAGTGAGTAGAACCAGTCCAAGCTGACAATTTCTTCATCCACCAATGTGCAGTCAACCCCAGCCCCCTCCAAAACGCATTTGGCGACGTGAGCGTCAGCCGACAAATCGAATCGGGCGACCGTCACCAGTTGGTCGAGGAGTTCTACTGGCATGGCACGATCCTCCATTACTCTCCGTAAAAACTCTCTGCCTTCACTCCGGCCTCATTCTTAACCCGCGCTGCAATCGTGTCAACTTCCTCGTTCGAAAGCGGCGAGACGAATTGCCAGGCGGGAACGCCATCCACAATGGTCATCGCTTTGCGGGCGACCGTATAGACCTGGACGAGTTTGATGTTGCCGATTTCGCGGAGGCGCCGGCAGTAGGCGGTGATTTCGTCATCGCTCGGGCCGACCCCGCGAATCTTCAGGAACAGGCTCTGGATAATGATCGGGCGAGTCTTCGCGGCTTCGGAAATGTTTTTTAGAATGCGCGCAAACGGGATCTTCGTGCGGTTGATGAGCTTCAAGTAGTCTTCCGTGCCGGCGTCGAGCTTCGCCCAAACTTCGCCGTTATTGGCGTCCATGATTTCGAGGCCGCGCTTCACATCCGGGCGATCTAGGCCACCCGCATCCGTGATCAACACGATCTTCGCCTCGGGCGGTTTGACGCGCGCGACCATCTGGATCGTTTCGGCGAAATTCGGCAGCGTGGTCGGCTCGGCGTCGCCGCTCAACGCGATGTCGTTCAAGCGCAGAAGTTCGCGCGGGACCGAGTTGAATGGCGGATGTAGCCCGATTTCGCCCGAGCGCACCATCTCCAGCATCTCGCGCAACTCCTGTTCCGCGACGGCCAAGTCAAACTTCTTCACTGCAGACTCGGTTGTGCGATCGACCTGACAGTAGATGCAGTCGAAGTTGCACGCCTTGTCGGGATTTACATTCAGGCCGATGGAAATGCCGTGCGAACGCCGTGAGAGTACAGGATAGACATACTTGAACTCCTCGAAACGACGTGAATGCTGGCGATGTGCCGCGAGAATAGTCACGCCGCCATTTTAGCTGCGAGTGACCATGAAAGCCAGCCGTTCACGCGGGTCGGCTGCCTGGGGCGCGAGTGTGGCCTTGCCCAGCGAGCGGGTGATGATTGGCTCAAGTGTCGCTCGTGCGACCGCATCGTTCGGCGCGAGAAGACGGTCGTTTGCGATAACAAGAACTTCCTTGGTGTCGAACTTGATACCGTCCAGTTTGGGTTCTGATTCCAACAGTTTGCAGGCCTGAAGGGCCACCTGTAAGGCGCCCTTCAGACTCGCTTCCAATTCGCGCTGGAGCGGCTGCTTGCGGTAGTAGAAAAGGCCGAGTCGCCCGCCTTCCTGATCCATGCTGAAATTGCCTTCGTGCGCGACGAGCAGGATTCCCGGACCGTCGTGTACGTGCGAGTAGTCATGCACGTCGATCAACTGATGGTCCGCGACCTTCTGCTGTTGAATCCAACCGTGAAACACAGGGATGAAATCGCGGAGACGCACCGCCTGCGGGTTGGTGACGAATATCTTGATGCCGATTTTGTAAAGGTCCATGTCGAATCGGCTTCCGTTACTTGAGAACCTGGCTCAACTGCGCCGCTTTTTGCTCGCGCAGCTTGTCGGCGCAGGCGTGCGCGGCCTCGATGAACAATTGCGACTCCTCGATGAGCCGATGAACTTCGTCATGATCGTAGCGTGACGGCGGATTCTCATGCCGGCGGAAAAAGTCCTGGGCGAATTTGCCGCCCGCGAACCGGTCCCAAAATAGTTTCGGCTCAAAGAGCCGGGCGCGAAACTCTTTCACGATGACTTCGGGAGTGTTCGGAACGTCATACCATAGTTCCTTGACCAGTCCCTGCGCGGCCTGGAGCATGGATTTGTAGGCCAGTTCATCAGCCTTGGCCAAATCCTTCGCTTCCAACTTGAGCTGCGCCTCGAAGCACAGACGCTCGGCGGCTTGCAGATCGAAATCGATGCGGGAGACGACCTCACCCGCGCACTCGCCCATGCCCATGTCGCCCATGGTGAACTCGCGCGGGTCGCCCCAATCGGAATAGAATGTGGCGTCCTTCTCGTAAGCGGGGACCTCCATTAAATCCTCAAGCATCTTGCGACTCTCAGCCTTACCGATACGCGCGATGAAATCCTGAAAGCTCTCGTCGCCCTGGCGCTCCTTGACAAATCGCCTGGTGATCCGCTCGACCACGACGGGCACGTTCCTCGATGGCACCGAGCCGATGGCGAGCCCGTACGATCCCGCGTTATCGAGCCACTTGCCGCCGAGCAGCACCTGGAAGTGCGGCACCTTGCGGTTGCCCAGTGTGCGGCTGTTGCCGTAGAAACCGATGTCCGCCAAGTGGTGCTGGCCGCAGGAATTGAAACAGCCGCTCAATTTGATGCGCAACACCCTCACGGCGGCATCCATGGTGAAATACTGGTCGGCCAGCTGCCGGCGCAATTCGCGCGCGAGTCCACGCGACGAGGCGATGCCCAGCTTGCACGTGTCCGTGCCGGGGCAGGCGACCACGTCGAGAATCGTTCCCGCGCCGAAGTCGCCGAGACCTATGGTTTTCAACTCACGGTACAACTCCGGCAAGTCCTCCCCGGCCACCCAGCGAAACACGAGGTTTTGTTCAACGGTCGTGCGGATGTTGTCACCGCAATATTTACGCGCGAGATCAGCCAGACGTCGCGCCTGGGACGACGTGAAATCGCCAATCGGCACGGAGATCGTCGCCACCGCGTATCCGGGCTGAAGTTGCTGGTACACGTTTGTCTCGGCCCACGCCTTGTACCCTTCGGGTTTCGCCTGGCCGTTCAAGGACGACGGCGACTTGAGCGGTGTTTCCTTGAAACCGTGCGCTCCGGGGATGAACGCTGTCCACCGTGGATCGTGCGGTAGAATCTTGCGCTCCTCCGCAACCAAGCGTTTGAATTCGTCGACGCCAAGCTTCGCAACGAGAAACTTGATGCGTGCCCGGGCGCGATTTTGCTTCTCACCGAGCCGGGCAAACACGCGGGAGACCGCTTGCGCGATGGGCAGCAATTCTTCCTCGGGCGCGAAGTCCGCGAATACCTTGGCCTGATACGGCACCGGACCGAGGCCACCGCCAACATAGAGACGGAAGCCGCGCTTACCGTCGCGCGCCAACGCGAGGGCGCCCAGGTCGTGCATGTTCACGAGACCGCACGCTTCGTGTTCGCAACCCGAGAACGCCACCTTGAACTTGCGTCCGAAATCCTGTGTGTCGGGATGCCCGAGCAGGAAGAGCGCGGTGGCCTTCGCATAGGGCGTCACGTCGAACGCTTCGGTGCGGCACACGCCGGCGAGGGGGCAGGCGGTGACGTTGCGCACGGCGTTGCCGCAGGCTTCGCGCGTGGTGATGCCGCTGGCCGCGAGCCGCCGCATCAGCGTCGGCGTGTCCTCGATGTGCACGAAATGAAGTTGGAAGTCCTGGCGGGTCGTCACGTGCAGGATGCTGTCGGAGTATTCCTCGGCGCAGTCGGCGAGCGTTTCGAGTTGGATTGGGGTCAAGCCGCCAAAGGGGATCTTGATCCGTTGCATCCCGGGTGCATCCCACATGGTGTCCGGGCCTTTGGTCAGCGTGGTCGCGGGAAATTGCAAATGCTGGGTCTTGATGCCGTCATGGCGTTGACCGTTGTCATATCGTTGGCCGTAGGCGCCGCGACGCAAGCGAGTCTCGGCGAAGAGTTTTTCGTCGATCTTGCCCAGCTTCCGAAGCTCGAG
>JBGOTY010000145.1:0-8418 GCA_041476745.1 Verrucomicrobiia bacterium
CGTCGGCCATCCCGCAACGGAACTGATGAACTGCCGGGATTGGATCACGTTGGAGTCGAGAAACACGCGCATGCGCTCTTGTTGGGATTGGTGAGGAAGACCAGCTTGGCGACGTCATCTTTAAAGAAATCCAATGAAATCAAAAGGCTCGAATCAGCCTTGGTATGCCGCGGGTGACCCGTGGTTTTTGACGCAATCCGAGTGGGCTCCGGAAAAGAATATTTATTTCGAAACGATATTCACCCAGTCCAACGGATACATGGGTGTGCGGGGCTATACCGAGGAGGCAAACGCCGGGCTTAAGAGTTTTCGCGAGGGGTATCTCGCCGGAGTTTTTGGGCAGATTGACAAGGCGGCGCTGAAACAGGTCCGCGTCGACTATGGCTGGCCCATGGTGGCCATGATAACGCTGCCGGAACTGATTGCCTGCGAGATCACATTAGCAGGGGAACCCTTCAAGCTTTCCCAAGGGACCATCGACTTTTTCAGCCGATCGCTCAATATGTATAATGGTGTGTTGTCACGGCATGTGGCCTGGGTCAGTCCGTCCGGGTTACGCACCCGATTGCTCTTCGAGAGATTCCTTTCGGCGGCTGAGCCGCATCTGGGGATGCAACAAATCACGCTCATGCCGGAGAATTGGAACGGCAAGGCAGTCTTGAAATTCGAACTCGATGGAGCGTACCCAACCTATTTCCGGTGCGGGGACCGGTCCTTGCCTCATCTGCGTGAGGATATTCTCCAGAATCCACAAGTTAACGTGGGCGCGAACGGGGAAGCCAACCTGACCGTTCGTGTAAAGGGCACGGGACACACAGTCAGTATTGCATCCAACGTCGCCGGCGGTCCCTGTGTCACGTCCGCAAGTAACCCAACGGTGTTGAGACAAGAGGTCGCACTTACGCTGCAGAAACGAGAGTCAGCGAGTGTCCTTCATACCGTGGCAGTGGTCAATTCCACGGATGAGGTGGAGCCGGCGCGCGTTCACGAAGTGGCCACCGATATCGCGCGCGAGGCAGCAAGAGTCGGTTATCACGGGTCGTTGGCAGAATCTGAGAAGGTTTGGCGGCACCGCTGGGCAAAGGCTGATGTGACGATTGACGGTCCGGCAAGAGATCAAGCCTACCTTCGATTCAGCTCTTTCAGCATGCTTCAAATGGCGCCGTTTCATACGGACAAGATCAGCGTACCGGCTCGCGCGTATGCCTTCAACCGGTATCACGGGTTGTATTACTGGGACAGTGAAACCTTCTTGCTGCCGTACTACCTGCATACGTACCCCGAGGTGGCAAAAAATCTACTGAGCTTCCGTTATCGCACACTGGAGGGAGCCCGTCGCAACGCCAGACGTTTGAAGTCACCGGGCGCTTGCTTCCCGTGGATGACTGATTCAGAGGATGGGACTGAACAGGCGCCGTGGAGAATCGGCGATTACGTGTGGCATCAGAACGCGGACATAGCGTATGCCATCGATCAATACGCACAGGTCACGGGGGACCACGAGTTCATGCGTGACAAGGGCCTGGAGATACTCGTGGACAGCGCGCGCTTCTGGATGTCGTGTCTGGAAGAGGATAAGGCGGGTGTCGTGCATCTGCATAACACCGTGGGGCCGGACGAACTCGACAAGCACGGCAAGGACAACGGTTATACGAGTCTCATGGCGCGCCGTCATCTTCAACTCGCCGCCCGTTGGCTCAAGAGCATCAAAGCTGCTGAACCGCGGGCCGCGAAGGCGTTGATCGAGAAACTGGAGATCGGAGCCGGAGAGGTTGCGAATTGGACAAATGCGGCGCAGCGGATGGCGGCCCCGTCGGTTCCCGGTCGCAACTTCCCACTGCAGGATGAATTTCTACTCGGTAAAAAAACACTCGATTTCAAAGGGATAGGCGCTGACGAGGCGTACGCGATGCGACACACGCATCGTGTGGTGAAACAGGCGGACATCATCCTCGCGATGTACCTGCTGCAGGAGGAATTCACAGTGGAGCAAATGCGGGAGGCCTATGACTTCTACGAGCCGATGACTCTCCACTTCTCGTCTTTGAGTTACAACACTCACTCTATCTTGGCGACCAAGATCGGCCGGGAACAACAGGCCTACGATTACTTCTGCAAAGCGGCCGGACTGGATCTGGATGACGGCCGAGGGACGATCGACGACGGGCTTCACGCCGCTGCCCTGGGTGGTACCTGGCAGACCCTCGTCTATGGGTTTCTGGGGATGCGCCTTCTTCCCAAGGGCATCGCGTTTGAACCACGCCTCCCGGAAGCCTGGAAATCTGTGTCACTGCGGATTGCCTACCGAGGATATCGATTAAACTTGACCCTGACTCATGACGTTCATCGATTGGACGTTGAAGGGTCGGAAGGAGAGGCGCAGGCGCAGGTGATTCTCAACGGCGAAGCGCATCTTCTTCAGGATGAACTGAGCGTGACCTCAACATCTCTCAAGGTGCTGGACTAAACCAATACTTTTCACGAAGCGCGCCATCGAATGAGAACCATCAAAGCCGTTATCTTTGATCTCGATGGAGTCATCGTTTCGACCGATGAGTACCACTTCCAGGCGTGGAAGCGACTGGCGGACTCCTTGGGGATTCCGTTTGGCCGGGAATCGAACGACCGGCTGAGGGGAATCAGCCGGATGGAGTCATTGGAGATTCTGTTGGAGAACTCAGCCAGGCGGTATTCGTTGGATGAGAAACGCGAAATGGCCGAGCGCAAGAATACCTATTACCGCGAATTGCTGAAGGGATTGTCGCCGGCTGATATCTTACCCGGGGTCATCGATATAATCAAAGGGCTGAAGGACCGGCAGGTGAAAATTGCGATTGGCTCCTCGAGCAGGAATGCCCGTGCGATCTTGCGGGCTGTGGGTCTGGAAGATGAGTTCGATGTCATCACCGACGGCAATCACATTGCGCGGTCGAAACCAGACCCCGAGGTGTTCACAATCGCGGCAAGGCGACTCGGCATTTCCTCGGAGAAATGTTTGGTGGTGGAAGACGCGGAGGCCGGCGTTGAGGCCGGGTTGGCCGCCGGTATGAGTGTGCTGGCGGTTGGTGCCGCCACCGGGTACCCGCGGGCGACCCGGTCCGCGGAGAATTTGTCCCATCTCTCAGTCGCCGAGCTGCTTCTGGCGGAAAGTGTCTGCGGCTAAATGGATAAGAAAACCATCGACTACACTGGTTACCACAGGTGGCGGACGTGCCGATCTGACTACCCTTTGGCAAACTCGGCAAGAGCCCCGGTGGGGGCGCTTTACGTAAAGGTGACTTCTCGTTGCGCCCGGAATGTGCATCTGCCAGAGTGCGTAGCGTTCAAGAGGGCGGGGTTTCTAAGCTCGGGACGGGAATGGGGAAGCGACCCCGATCCCGTTTTTGGAAGAGAGGAAGCGGACTCGTGACCAATATAAACAGCTTTCGTGTTAGAGAACGCGCACGGCGAAGCGGGTTCACACTCATCGAACTACTCGTCGTAATTGCGATTATCGGGATACTGGCGGCCATGCTGCTGCCAGCTTTGAGCAAAGCTCGCGACAAAGCGTTGACCGCCAGCTCCCTGAGCAACCTCCGGCAAATTTATCTGCTGGTCCGCGCCTATGTGGATGATAATGATGGTTACTGGCCCAGGCCGCGCGGCGATGATTGTCCGGTTAAAGCTAGCATAACTCATACGTGGCGGCGCAATGTATGGGAGCACACCTACGGTAATATGGGAAGCAACTGGCTCCAGTTCATGACAGCCATGGGCGCAAAAAGCTACTCCGGCACGATGTGGTGCCCTCTCATGGTTCGGAAGTACGGTCAGGAACAGCATGAGGTGGGCCGGGGCAGTTATGCGTTCAACCCATACTTTGATTACTTTGGCGCCTGCGGCACATTATTCGGCGGTGGTGGGGTCAAATACCGTCGCGATGGCGACGTGGGGATGGTGGGGAATCTGGAACCAATCATCATGACCGGGACGGTTGGGAACAATGGTGGCACACTGCTGCCCCTATACGGCACCTATGATTATGCCCAATCGAGTGCCTATATTCAAAACCCCGGTCCGGATTGGAAAAACCTCTCTTATGAATACGGCGGCGCGGCGCTGGGCTTGTACCTCGATGGCCATGTGGAAACAATCACGAGAGAGAAGGGTACCAGCGCGGACTTTGAAGCGGCCATCAGTAATTTCAACGACTTGGAATAACAAAGAATTTCGGTTGCCTCAAAGTCAAGAGTGAGGAAATGATCGAATACCGGCGAGCGCGGCGGCCGAAATTTCGGTCTGCCGCAAGTACGACACTAGGAACAAAGTAGGGAACAACTCAAGAGGGAGAAGCATGAAAACACCTAAAGTAATCCCTATTTCCGTATTTTTCGCCGCGAGCGTGCTGACGCTCGTCCTGGGCTTTGTTCCGCCAGTACAAAGTCAAACCGTCTTGATCAAGATGGGTGACAACCAGACTTTTAACGGCACCAACGCGCCGAGTCCGGACATCCATGGGCATTATTGGAACAGCGTGGATAGCAGCCAATTTTTCCCTTACCTGACGAACATCGACGGCACGCTGGCACAGTGGGCGGCGTTTGGGTTTGAACTTGGCAAGGTCGGCGATACGGACGCCTATAACGGTCCTGCCGGACCAGTTCCCCCGGGGACCCCTGCCAACTGTGTCATTGACACGAACGCGCTCGGCAACCTGGGCATTAAGGAAGCGGTGTATGACTATTACATCAATTCAGAATTTGAAATCCAAAACCTGTATCCATCGCGGACGTACACGCTCACCTTTTTTGGGTCGCATAGTTTCAGCGCGAGTGATTACACGGTCTACTCCATTTTTACCAACAGCGCTTACACCATGCTGGAGACTTCGGTCACCCTCTATGTACAGAATCCCGCCAACCCTTCGGCCCACAATTCCAACACGGTAGTGAGTGCGACAGTCCAGCCGGCGGCCAACGGTATACTCTACGTCAAATTCCAGGGAACGAACACCGTCAATGGGGGCATCGGCACGAACCAGGTTGGTGGCTATCTTAACTGCCTGCAGATCACGGAGGGTCCGAGTACGAATGCGCCGCCGCCCGCCACCGACTTAACCAAGACCGTTCTCATCGATCTTGGCAACACGAATATTGCCGGTTTTACCACAACGAGTCCCGATAAGTGGGGGCATTACTGGAACAGCGCTGACTATAACTATTTCATCCTGACGAACGCGGCCGGCCAGGCGACGTCGATGGCCTGGGGTATCGACTTCCTCGCGGGGTATGACTCTTTCAACGGTCCCGCTGCCGATACCAACGGAGTTACTACCAATCCGAACAACGCCAACGTTGATACCAACGCGCTCGGCTATCTGGCCATCCCGACAGCCGTGGCCGACTATTTCCTGACTACAGAGGTCCAAATCCAGGGCATGAATCCCTCGAAGAAGTACGCGTTGACCTTCTTCGGCTCAATGAAGTATCCGCCGAGTGAAATCACAACCTACTATCTGACTGATAGTTCGTATTCGACGATTCTCACATCGGTCACGCTCAACGTCGGCAGTGGAGCAAACAACAATCAGGACCGGTTGGCCGTACTGAGCGGGGTCTCGCCGCAATCGAGCGGCATAATGTACCTCGCCTTCGGGGGAACGAACAGCGTCGCGCCTGCTGGTGGCATTCAGTTCGAAGGCGTATTGAACTGCATGTCGATCGTGGATCTGTCGACGAACGTCTTCGTCCCGCCGCCCCCCGCGAACCAGACTATGTTGCTCGACTTTGGCGACAACAACAGCTTCCGCGGCACCAACTCGCCAAGCCCGGACAACCAGGGCCATTACTGGAACAACCTGGGCAATAATTTCATCGGCAGTCCCCTCGTGCTGACGAACGCGGCCGGTGCCGCGACGGCCATAACCTTTATGTTTGACGCCAGCAACCCCGCGTACACCAACTTGAGCAGTGGCTTTGGAACGGACTCTTACAACGGCCCGGCTGGTCCCACTGATTGCGACACAACTAATTCTGTTTCTTGCTCCATCGGCAACTGCGTTTTCAATCCCGGCGCGCTCGGCTATCTGGGAATCACTAACGCGGTGTATGACTACTATGTTAGCGCGCACTTCGTGCTGCAAAACATGAACCCGGCCCATCAATACTCGCTGACCTTTTTCGGTTCACACAAGTTTAGCTTCAATCCCACGACGGTCTACTCGGTATACAACGACCCGAATTATTCGACGCTGATCGGCTCGACCAACCTGCTTGTCGGCAGCGGAGCCGCCCACAATCAGGATACGGTGGTTGTCCTTAGCCCGATCACACCGTCGACCAACGGATCTCTGTATGTGAAGTTCATTGCGCCCGATGGCAACCTTGGCTACCTGAACTGCATGCAGATCGTGGATCTGACGACGAATACTCCGCCGACGGATCCGTTTGCCACTTGGCAAAGCCATTATTTCCCGGGTGGCGGACCGAATGCCGCCCCGGGCGCCGATCCCGATGGTGATGGCTTTATCAATACCAACGAGTTCCTCGCCGGGTTCAATCCGATCAACGGCGCCGCCTACCCGCACATTATCAGCATCGTGAAGTCGAACCCGGCCAATCTGGTGGTCACCTATCTGGGTGCCAATGGCGACAGCACCTGGTCGCCCGGCTTCGCTTCGCGCACGAACGTGCTGGAGTTCACCACTGGCACCCCGAACGGTAGCTACTCGAATAACTTCGTTACCACCGGTCAGACCAACATCCTGAGCGGGGGCACCGGCCTGGGTACCGTAACGAGTTTCATCGAAACCAATGTAGTGACCGGGCCAACGCGCTATTATCGAGTACGCGTGCTGGTGCCGTAGGTTGGAAGGTTATGTGGAGCACAGTCGAGACGATGACAGGAAACCCAAGTAGCAAGAACCTGCGTTCACGGCTCGGTGAGCCTATCGACCGGCTGCGCTCCGCGGTTCTTGGGAGATGCCAAAACAATCAAAAAACTGCTGAAAAAGCAGCAAGTTTACGTAAAGTAATGTTGTTGTTCCTTTTAGAAACCAGTTTAGGTTAGTATTTACACTCGAAGCGAGACGAGTGTGGAGAACTCCAGATAGCCGTGCGGCGGGAAAGAAATCGCAGCATGTGTGCTTTCTGAAAACGACGGGAGAAACGCGAGAAAGGGAGAAACATGAGGTATTCTATGAAGCACAAAGACTCAACGAAACAATTGGTGGCCATGCTTGCCGTGGTGGCTGGGTTGGCCCTGGCCAGTTCGACGCAGGCGCAGTTCGTAACCGGCCAACCGAATCTGAACAATATCAATCCTGCTGGCACGTTCCCTAGCGGCTTTTGGACCGTTCCCAACATGGCGGACACCGCGACCGGCTTGCAGATCACCGCACCCGGGGGCCCCGGCTCGTTTAGCACGTTGTATTATCCGCTCCCAGCTCCCCAAGTGACACCACTCAACCCCGCCGATAACCAAGTTGTGTTTACATGGACTTGGGATTCCGGGAATGCCGTTGGGGGTATTAATGTATTGTTTGCACTGGACGATAATAATGCGGGTGTTGATTACTATGATGCAATCGTTCCTGCGTATAGCTTAATCCCGACTCCAGGTACGACGTATTCTATCACCCTCCCTCTTCAAGCGCCTAATCAGGCTAACATTGCAGCCGGCTTTCCTATCGGCGGTCTCAACTTCCAGATCGACCCGGCCAACGTTAGTGGGAATTACACGATGACGCTCGACAGCATCCAGTTGATTCCGGAGCCCGCCACAGTGACGCTCGTCGGACTCGGGCTGCTGGGTGTGGTGGCTCTGCGTCGCCGGCAGACATCGTAGTTGTTGACTCTGTCAAGAGTGTTGCATGCGAACGGGCCCACCGCCACCGCGGTGGGCCTGTTTGGTATTTCGTTGCGCTGCTGCCTTCAAATTCAGTACGATGCGTAGCGCGACCAAGCAGTCGGCGAGATGCTACCGTGTGAGGTTGGTGCCATGATGAATTTTGATAAGCGTGGCCGCGAGGACACAACGGCAACCAAATAACAAACGGAGCCTCGGTCACGACTCGGTGAACCGCCCCGCGGCTAGGCTTGTCTTCGACAAGTAGCCCATTTCTAAGGTGCCAACCAATAGCAGGCGTGATGCCGGCTGCGACAAAGTCTAGTTTTCCGAAGACAGCTTCTCGCTGATCACGACCAGCATTGCAGGTCGGCTACCTTACCATCCGAACGCCTCAACCCCGAAACGGATTCGGGGCGAGCACATCCACCTTCGCCAGGGCTACGGCGGGACGATAACGTAGGATTTGTTTCGCACATTGGGCGGGTTCTTGGTCTGGTTGGATAACCAACCACCAGAGCAAGGAGAGCGAGCAATGGAACCGAGAACGGACGTGACAGAGACACGGGCGTTGGACAAGGTGATACGGATTGA
>JBGOTY010000146.1:0-8268 GCA_041476745.1 Verrucomicrobiia bacterium
GAACCTGAATCATTGGTCACAGTCACCTTGGAGCGCTTGATGACGGCTGCCAGTTCGCCGAGGCTGGTCTGTCCGGATAGATCAACCGCGCCCGGACACAAGTCCGTCACGATTCGGCAGCGGTCCTTGTCGCGCGATGTGCCCACTACGACAATGCCCAGCCCGCGCTGGATCAACAGCCGTCCGGTTTCGGCAAAACGTTCCGGCAGCCAGTGCTTGGTTTCCCACATCGTGCCCGGCGCCAGCACGGCGAATGTTGTCAAACCGTGACGGGCGAGCAACAGCGCTGCCCTGGCTTCTGTTTCGGGCGACAGATAAATACGCAGATCGGGCGGCGCACTGTCCAACCCGAGCATCTTCCCAACCCAGAGGTAACGGTCAATGGCATGCACGTCCAGTGTGGGGATCGGAATGCGATGCGTGTACGCCAGCCAGGAGCCTTCGCGCGCGCCGGCCCAGCCATGCACGGGAACGTTGTGAAGCTGGTGATCGGCGGTCTCCGTACGAACGCGTTTGATTGGCCGGTCAAATCCAATTCGCACCGGCGCACCGGTGGCGCGCACAAACGCGGCCGTCCGGAACTGGCCATGGATATCGATCACCAACTCATAACGGGTGCGCCGCAACTGCCGTAGCAATTCAAACGGGCCGGCGGTGGCCCGCCAGTTGCGGCCGAAGGACGCGAAGCCGCGCCGGTTGAAAAGCACCACGCCGGAGACGGCGGGATGATGGCGCACCAACTCGGCATTCTCGGGAGTGACGAACCAATCGATGCGCGCCTGCGGGTAGCGCGCGCGGAGCTTCACCAAGAGCGGGATGGTGTGCACGACATCGCCGACCGCTGATGGTTTCACCAGCAGAATGCGGGAAAAATTTTCGGTAACCAGTGATGCAGCGTTCACGCCGAACACAGGAACGTTTCGCTTACGAGGCGAAAACCTTTTTCAGCGTTGCCGAGAAACGATGACGGGCCTGTTCGCGACGAACGACGTCTTCACTGGTGACCCAATTGAATTGGATCACGCGTCGCTCGCCGCTGAAAGGTTTGTGTCCATGCCAGGAGTTCTCGCTGCGCTTGAAAGCCAGCAGCGTCCCTTCCGATGGCGGCACTTCCAGAATCATGTTGTCGAGATTATCCGGGGAGCGGAGCAGCCGCAGTCGCCCGCCGGCGGTTTCCCAGTTGGGATTCATGTAGATGAGCACCGTAATGATCTTCGTGGTCGAATCCGTGTGGATCTGGCCGTCCTTTTCCGAGCAGCGCCCGCGCATGGTTGCCATCGTGGGCCGCCCGCTCAGATCGATGGAGAATTTCCGTTCGAACGCCGATCGCATCTGGGGGCCGTTCAGATCGTTCATCAGTTCGCCAAAGGCTGCGCCGTATTTGACTTCGCTCAAGGGGAAGCTGCCGCGTTTTTCGATGTGCGGGTAGTCGGCGTTGATGGCCCCGCGGACTTCGGCTTTCACAAACTCGGGCACCACCAGAAATTCAAATGGCTCGCGGTTTAGTGGCGTGTTCTCAAAGCGATCCAAGTCAATCATCATAAGGATCTTCCTCCCTTGACCGGTGAATTTACGCCAAGCTCCAGAAACGGTAAAGGCTTTTCTTGCATGCTGCAAACGTTTGCACTATTCTGCGTGGCATTATGCGAACGCGAACTCTCTCCGTAGCGCTTATCTGGTTCCTCGGCTTGTCTGCCGCAGGGATTTCCCAGACACAAACACCGCCTGCGAAGCCAGCCACCACCACGCGCTGGAGTGGTATGACCGAGAAACGGCTGGAGGAACTGCTGAGCCAGATGACCCTGAAGGAAAAAATCGGCCAGTTGTCCCAGGGGCAGATCTATCGCCCGGACTGTGAGAAGTCCGTTCGCGAGGGTAGCATTGGTTCGGTGATCGCCGGGGGACGCCCGATGAGTAACAACCTGCAGCGGGTTGCGGTCGAACAATCACGGCTCGGCATCCCGTTGTTGGTCGCGTACGACGTGATTCATGGGTACCGCACGATTTTTCCCATCCCGCTCGGACAGGCCGCGGCGTGGAACCCGAAACTGACCGAGGAGGCGGCTCGCATTGCCGCGCGCGAAGCGGCTTCCGAATGGATTCGTTGGACGTACGCGCCGATGGTTGACATCGCGCGCGACCCACGCTGGGGACGGATCGCCGAGGGCGCTGGCGAAGACCCGTATCTTGACAGCATGCTCGGCGCGGCCATGGTGCGCGGATTTCAGGGAAAGGACCTCAGTGACCCGGAACACATTGCTGCTTGCGTAAAACATTACGCGGCGTACGGCGCCGCCGAGGGCGGTCGTGATTACAACACGGTGGATATGTCCGAGCGCACGTTGCGCGATGTCTATCTCCCACCGTTCGAAGCCTGCGTGAACGCGGGTGTGGCAACCATCATGAGCGCCTTCGATGAACTCAATGGCGTGCCGGCGACGGGTAACCCGTTCCTTCTGCGTCAGGTCTTGCGGGACGAGTGGAAGTTCAAGGGCGTGGTCATTAGCGACGCCGATGCCGTTCACGAGCTGGTCCTGCACGGGATTTGCGCGGACGACAAGGATGCCGCACGCGTGGCGTTTCTGGCGGGCGTCGATGTCGAGATGTTCACCGCCACTTATCGCTCGAATCTCGAAGCGCTCGTTGCTGAGGACAAGGTGCCGATGCAAGTCATCGACGATTCGGTGCGCCGCGTCCTGCGCTTGAAATGGGACCTGGGATTGTTTGACAAGCCGTTTGCGCGACCGAATCCGGACGAAGTGTTGCTCAATAAGGAGCATCTGGATGTGGCCCGCGAGTTTGCGCGGGAGAGCATCGTGTTGCTGAAGAATGAAAACCGCACTCTCCCGCTCTGGAAGGAAGTTCCGTCCATCGCCGTGATTGGCCCGCTCGCGGACAACGGGGCGGATCAATTGGGTACCTGGCACGGCCATGGCGAGGGCAAAGAGTCACGGACCGCCTTGCAGGCCATTCGTGACGCCGTCGGCAAGACCACCCACGTCAACTACGCGGTCGGAGTTGAGAGTTGCCTCAGTACGAACCGCAGCGGAATTGACGAAGCAGTGCGCGCTGCGAAAGAGTCCTCTGTCGCGGTCATGTTTGTAGGTGAGAGTGCCACCCAGTCGGGCGAGGCGGCGAGCCGCGCGCATCTCAATCTTTCGAGCGCGCAACTGGATTTAATCAAGGCCGTGCAGGCCACCGGTACGCCGCTGGTGATTGTCTTGATGGCTGGCCGTCCGCTGGAACTTGGTGAGGTGCTCGACGCCGCGCCGGCGATACTAATGGTTTGGGACCCGGGCACGATGGGCGGACCGGCCATTGCCGATGTGCTTTTTGGCGAGTATTCGCCGTCGGGAAAGCTGCCGATTTCCTGGCCACGCACCATCGGTCAGGTGCCCATCTACTACAACCACAAAAGCACGGGCCGTCCGTGGTTGGATCCATTGAGACTGCCGAGTGCGACACGGCATGTGTACCTCTCGGGTTACAATGACTTGGTGGCGACACCCCAGTTCCCATTCGGCTTCGGGTTAAGCTACACGCAATTCGAATACAGCAACATTCGCGTCGATCCACAGCACATCAAGCTTGGCGAGTCGGTCCACGTCACCGCGCGCATCACGAATGTGGGCAATCGCGCGGGCGATGAAGTGGCGCAGCTTTATATCCGCGATCTCGTGGCCAGCATTTCGCGACCCGTGCGGGAGTTGAAAGGCTTTCAACGGATAACCCTCGAACAGGGGAAGAGTCAAGACGTCGAGTTTGTCCTGCCTACCGACGCCCTCGCCTTCCACAACGGCGAGATGAAACGCGTGACCGAGCCCGGACGCTATCGCGTCTGGGTAAGCAGCGATTCCGCCAGCAGCCAGCCGGCCGAGTTCGACATCGAGTAGACGCCCTTCATCTTTATAGTTTGGTTGGTCATTCGATGTTCGGCTTGCGTGTTGCGCGAGCTTTCGTTACCGTTCCGCCGCATCCATGACGGAACTCGAACAACAACTTCAGTCCGCCCGCGCCGAAGCGGAAGCCGCGCTAGCGGCTTGTGCCGACCTGCCTGCGCTCGATCAACTCAAGGCCAAATACCTTGGCCGCAGCGGCGTGGTGTCTGCCGCGCTCGAGCAACTTGGCAAACTTCCGAAAGAGGAGAAGCCCCGCATCGGCAAACTCGCCAACGAGATCAAGAACGCGTTGACCGCGGCGATCGCGGCGAAGCGCGAGGAGTTGGAGGCGAAAGTCGCCACGTCCGGCCCGGCGATCGACACGACGTTGCCGGGGCGACGGCACCGGATAGGCCATCTGCATCCGCTGACGCAGGTCTTCGAGAAAGCGGTTACGATTTTCCGCCGCATGGGATTCGCGGTGGAGGATGGGCCGGAGATTGAAGACGAATGGCATTGCTTCGACGCGCTGAACACGCCCGCGAACCATCCCGCCCGCGACATGCAGGATACGTTTTATATCGATCCGAAGGCGATGCCGCCTGACCCGAAGCTTGGCCGACATTTGCTGCGCACGCACACATCGCCGGTGCAGATTCGCACGATGATGAAGCAGAAGCCGCCGATCCGCATCGTCGCGCCGGGCCGCGTGTTCCGCCGCGACGAACTCGATGCCACTCACAGCCCGACGTTCCATCAGATCGAAGGTTTGTACGTGGATAAGAACGTCACCGTCGCCGACCTCAAGGGCACCGTGGAATTCTTCTTCCAGCAACTGCTCGACCCCGAGACGAAGGTGCGGTTCCGTCCACACTTCTTCCCGTACACCGAGCCGAGTTTTGAAATCGACCTCAGCACGCCACAATTTCGCGCGCGCGGCAAGGAATGGATCGAGATCGCCGGCTGCGGTATGGTGGACCCCAACGTCTTCAAGGCGGTCGGCTACCCCGACGACGAATACACCGGCTGGGCCTTCGGCTTCGGCATCGACCGCCTCGCCATGATCATGTGGTCCATCAACGATATCCGGTTGTTCACCGAGAACGACGTGAGGTTTCTGGAGCAGTTTTGAGGAATGTGGTTCACCCATGAAGACCACAACAAGCCCTAAAGCTTCGAGTCGTTTGCCGCCGAATTCTGTTTGAACACTTGGTTTCCGAACACTGTCTGATTCGCTGTGCGCTGCTCTGCCACACAAAGCAGTGGGGGGCGTGTTTGGGTGATTATCTAGCATAGGCTTCTGGCGGAGAGAGACTGCATAGATGGAGCGAGAGCGACAACTGAAGCGGAGAATCCGCATCTGGCTGGGAGTGTTTATCATTGGCTTGATTGTGAGCGGGCTGACCGCCTTTCCGTTACTGACAGAACTGGAATATGCTGCGCGCGTGCTCGGCTTGTCCGTCACTGACGCACCCGAGAATTATACTGGCTTGCGGCATTGGATTCTGGTTGTGCGTGAGGGATTGCGCGACACATACGCCAAGTATCCGTTCATGGCGTATGGGACGGACTGGCTGGCATTCGCACACATCGTCATCGCGATCTTCTTCATTGGGCCGCTCGTTCGTCCCGAGAGCAATCGCTGGGTGATTGCGGCAGGGATGATCGCTTGTGGACTGGTTGTGGTGCTTGCTCTGATTTGCGGTCCAATTCGCGGAATCCCAGTCTTCTGGCGGCTGATTGACTGTTCGTTTGGCGTCTTCGGATTCGCCCCGCTCTGGTTTGCTTGGCGCGACTCCGGGGAGTTGGCCGCGATTGGCGACTAAAGCCACACCGTTGGCGCTGCCCAACACATTCCCGCGTCTGTTTTGAACGCTTGCCCTCCCGCGTTGTCAGAGGAAATACGAGTTACTTTGTAGCGCAAAGTAACTAGACGCAAAACAAAAGGCAGGCTGCCGGGCAAATGATGCATGGGCACACGCTCGGAATGCGTTCCTCCGGGCAGCCTGTCGAAGAAAGGATCGGAGGCGACAGATGAGACAATTGTGGCGGCAGGTGGACCAGTTGTTGCGGCGGCAGGAATCGGCACTGGCGGATGATGCACTGCATGATGTGCGCGCGAGTTATCTTGCCGTGGGAATCGTACTCCTCGCTGCGGTGTACGGATTTTTCATGGGTTGGTATGCGATCTTCTCCCGCGCGGTGCCGGAGTGGCGGCAAGTGGCGGCGGACATGTGGAAAATGCCGACGTTGTTCCTGATGACGTTGGTGATTTGCTTCCCGTCACTATACGTCTTTAGCGCGCTGCTCGGATCGCGGCTATCGTTCGCACAGATGTTGCGGGTGTTGCTGGCGATTGTGGCCCTCACCGTGACCGTTCTGGCGTCGTTTGGACCAATTGTCGGATTTTTCGCGCTGAGCACGGAGAACCATCCATTCATGGTCCTGCTGAATGTCGCTTTCTGCGCCGTGGCGGGTGTACTGGGGGTGGGTGTGTTGTGGAAGGCGCTGCGAATCCTGTTAGCGCCGAAGGTTGAAGCGGCGGGAAACGTGCCGCCGCTGATCCAGCCGCCATTGCCGAGCCAGTCGGACCGGCAGGTGAAGTCGCTGTTTCGTGTCTGGATCCTGATCTACGCAGTCGTTGGGGCGCAGATGGGCTGGGTGCTGCGACCATTCATCAGCGATCCGAAAGCGCCGTTCATGTGGTTCTGCGGCAAGGAGGGGAACTTCTTTCTGGGTGTGTGGCATGCGCTGGTAAGTGTTTTCTCGTGACGCCATGACAGGCTTGTTCTCCACCGTGGACGAATTCTTGCGGACCGAAGGGTTGTTCGCGCGAGCGGGCGCGGAACGTTCTCAGTTCTGGGCGCAACTGCGAATGGTGGCATTCTGTGGCGCGGTGTACGGTGCGGTCATGGGGAGTTTCCATGGACTGGCGGGAGACGGATGGAAGCAGATCGCGCTCTCGGCTGCCAAAGTGCCGCTGCTGTTTCTGGCCACCTTTGCGCTCTGCTTCCCATCCTTCTACGTGCTGAACGCGCTGGCGGGACTGCGCGATGATTTCCCACGGGTCGTCAACGCCGTGCTTGGGTTTCAATCCCTCACCGCGATAGTGCTCGCTGCGCTGGCGCCGATTACGGAACTCATGAACCTCTCGACAACGGCGTACTCGTTCATGCTTTTGTGGAGTGGGATCATGTTCGCGGTGGCGACTGTCTGCGGTCAGTGGAAGATGAACTCTTTGTACCGTCCGTTGATTGCATCCAACCCGCGACATCGGCTGCTCGCCATCGGATGGATCGCGCTGTATTGGTTCGTCGGGATTCAGATGGCGTGGGTGCTGCGACCGTTCGTGGGCTCTCCCGGCATGCCATTCCAGCTCTTGCGGCCGCAAGCGTGGGGTAACGCCTACGTGGAGGTTGTGGAACTCGTCCTGCGGGTATTACATCAGTAAAGACTCGACGCCTTTTGTGCGAATCGTTACAGTTTCCTCTGCAAGATGAAATTCACGTACAATTGGCTGAAGCAATATGTTGATTTCAGTTGGTCGCCGGCAGAGCTGGCGGAAAAGCTGACGTTTGCGGGAATTGAGGTCGAGGAGGTCGTGACGATTGGCGGGGGGGCGTTGCAGGAGGTCGTTGTCTGCCAGATTCTCTCGAGCGAGAAGCATCCGAACGCGGACAAGCTTTCTGTGTGCCGTGTGACCGATGGGAAAGGAGAACGCCAGATTGTTTGCGGGGCGAAGAACTACAAGGTGGGTGACAAAGTGCCGCTGGCATTGCCGGGTGTGACCTTGCCCAACGGTATGACGATCAAGGAAGCGAAACTGCGCGGCGTCGATTCGCAAGGCATGCTCTGCTCGGCGAAGGAACTGGGCCTCGCGGAAGACGCGGAAGGCCTGCTGATTCTGCCGACAGAGACGCCGGTGGGGATCAAACTCAGCGATGCTCTTGGCGGGGCCGATACGGTGTTCGACATCGAGGTCACCCCGAACCGGCCCGACTGGCTGAGCGTCATCGGCATCGCGCGCGAGGTTTCTGCGCTTACGGGCAATCCGCTCAAGCTTCCCGAGGTGGTCGTTTCGGAATCTGGCGAACCGGTCGAGAAACTCACTTCGGTGACAGTCGAAGCGCCCGATGTATGTCCGCGTTACGCGGCGCGGGTGATCCGGGGCGTGAAAATCGGACCGAGCCCGACGTGGCTGAAGCAACTTCTGGAGAAAGTCGGCCTGCGTTCGGTGAACAACGTCGTCGACGCGACGAATTATGTCCTGCTCGAAAGCGGTCATCCATTGCACGCGTTTGATTACAGGTTGCTCGGTGAGCAGCGGATTGTCGTGCGCCGCGCGAACAAGGGTGAACGGTTCGTGGCCATCGATGGAACCCAGCACTAC
>JBGOTY010000147.1:0-8264 GCA_041476745.1 Verrucomicrobiia bacterium
GGTACGGCGTTTCAGGAAGGGTGATTCCTGGTTCAATGAACTTCAAGCAACTGCCCAAGATTGATCTTCATCTGCATCTTGACGGAGCGATTCGGGTGCCGACGATTGCGGAGTTGGGGGATCAATTGGGGGTCAAGCTGCCGACGTACGATCCGCGGGAACTGGCAAAGTTTGTGCAGGTGGACCGCGATTGCCGCAGTTTGACGGATTTCCTCAAGCGCTTTGAAATCTTCTACCCGATTTTGCCCTACGCCGTTACGCAGGAGCGCATCGCCTACGAGTTGTGCGAAGACTGTGCGCGCGACAACGTGATCTACTTCGAGACGCGGTTTGCCCCCGCACTGGCGTGCAACGGGAAATTCACCATGGAAGATGCGGTTGTCGCCGCGCTCGAAGGACTGCGGCGTGGTCAGCGCGATTTCGACATTCGCTGTGGATTGATCCTCTGCTGCTACCGGTCGATTACTCTGTGGCAGAACATCGATACGGTGAAGTTGGCGCGGAAGTATCGCCATCAAGGTGTCATCGGCATCGATCTCGCGGGCGACGAACTTCATTATCCGGCTGCGCCACATGCGGAGGCGTTTACGTTGGCACGCAAGATGGAGATTCCAATCACCATCCACGCCGGGGAAGGGGAGAAGGCGGAGAGCATTCGCGAAGCCGTTTTTGACCACGGTGCGGCCCGCATCGGTCACGGCGTGGCGTTGGGGCGAGACACGGAATTACTCAAGCAAGTGCGCGACCGCGGTACCGTGTTTGAGATCTGCCTGACGAGCAACCTGCAGACGTGCAGCGTTCCGTCGTTCTCAAAGCATCCATTCAAGAAGTTCTTCGACGAGAAGGTGCGCGTGACGCTCAATACCGACGATCCCGCGATCAGCAATATCACGCTCACGGACGAGTTCGAGTTGGCCGCGCGCGAGTACAAGCTGACATCCGCGCAGGTTCGCGAGTTGTTGACCAATGCCGCCAATGCCGCATTTGCAGAACCATCCCTGCGGCAGGAATTGGCCGCACGCGTTCAATTTTGATCTATTTTCAACCGTCATTTTGGAGCTCGCCTCTTCTCGCTGAATTCACGGTTCTTGCTTATCATATTGATTTCCAAATGGTTAAGGTTGGCGCCGGTGTCGACGAAAAAATCCAAGAAACTACTTGTAATAGTCTACTAATTGGATAGACTTATAATGTCTACTTAAATGATAGGCTTTATCGGTGTGGGTTAAAGAGTGAGGAACACAACAGAAAGGAACCATGAATCGTCGCCAACAAATACTCAGTCTGATTGTGGCGGTCGCAACCGCCACCGCGACCGGCACAAGCCTGTTCGCGGATGACACCAATACGGCGCCAGCCACCACCGTTGACCAGAGGATCGACGCCCTGGATCGGGAGATTCGCGCTCTCAAGCGCCAACGCGAACTCGACCAAGAGCAGGCGCAACAGCAGGCGGCAGATGCCGCGCAGAAGGCGAGCCGGGCACCGACTCTTTCTGCGGGACAGGATGGCTTCGCATTTCGGTCGGCGGATAGCAACTTTGTGCTCCGAATTCGCGGGTACGCGCAGGCGGATGGGCGATTTTATCTGTATGACAAGGCCAACAATGGAACCGACTCATTTCTCATGAGGCGAGTCCGTCCGATTCTGGAAGGCACCGTATTTCGGGATTTTGACTTTCGTATCATGTCGGACTTTGGGAACGGGGCTGCCTCCTCGACCATCCTCCAGGATGCGTACGTTGAGTGGCACCATTGGCAATGGTTGAAGCTTCGGGCCGGCAAATTTAAGCCGCCGGTCGGGTTGGAGCAACTGCAGTCAGACACGGACCTGCTCTTCGTCGAACGCGGATTACCTTCCGACCTGGTGCCGCAACGCGATGTCGGCGTCCAATTGTCGGGGGATTTGTTGGGCGGGGTTGTCTCGTATGCCGGCGGGGTGTTTAATGGAGTTGTTGACGGTGGAATCGGCGATTTGGACACGACGGACTCGAAGGACATGGCGGCGCGACTGTTTTTCCAGCCGTTCAAGACGACAGATATCAAGGTTCTCCAAGGCTTCGGGTTCGGCGCCGGATCGACAATTGGCCACGAACAATCCACCAGCACAACCACGAACCTGCCGACCTACAAGACAACAGGACAACTGACGTTCTTCTCCTACAATAAATCGGTGGCACCCAATGGGCAGGAACTGCGTTACACACCACAGGCTTATTATTACCTGGGACCGCTGGGGTTGCTGGGTGAATACAATGTCTCCGAGCAAGAGGTCCACTCTGGAGCGCTCAAGGAGAATACTCAGAATAATGCCTGGCAGGTGTCGGGTGGTTTGTTCCTCACCGGAGAGAACCAGAAATATCGCGGTTCGCCGTACTCCCTGGGCGGCGCGGTTACACCTCTTAAGCCATTCAACCCATCAACTGGCGGGTGGGGCGCCCTGGAAATCGTGGCGCGCTATGGTGAACTGCGCATTGATCCGGACGCGTTCAATAAAGATCCAACAGCGGCAGGCGTCCGGTTCGCGAGCCCGATTGCCTCCGCCCATGAAGCGAAGGAGTGGGGTGTGGGTCTCAATTGGTACCTCAACCGGAACCTCAAACTGACGCTAGATTACGAGAATACGACGTTCGATGGCGGCGCGGGCACCGCAACCACGACCGCTTACACCGTGAAAAACCGCCAGACAGAACAGATCGTCTTTTCACAGATACAGTTTGTATTCTAATCTTGGAGGGCGGTGGAAAAGAAGATTGCAATTCTCTAGCTAATAGATAGAGTTTGCCCGTCATGCGGGTTTCCAAACGAGGCGAGTATGCCCTGCGGTCGCTGATCAATCTCGGTATTGCCCGGGAATTGGGACGGCCGATGCTGCAAATCCGTCAACTGGCCGAGAAGGAGAATATTCCGGTCAAATTCCTCGAAGCCATTCTGCTCGAGTTGAATCGCGCGGGTTATTTGGAGAGCAAACGCGGCAAGGGCGGGGGGTATTTCCTCAAGAAGCCGATGAACAAGATCACGATCGGCGAGATTGTAAGACTGATCGACGGGCCGCTGGCGCCGATCTCCTGCGCGAGTGTGACGGCCTACCATCCGTGTTCCTGTCCCGACGAAGCCCATTGCGGACTGCGCTTGTTGATGGTGGATGTGCGTAATGCGATTGCCGACATCCTGGATCGGTATACGTTGGCCGACACCGTCGACGTGACCCTGCGCAAGATGCGGCGAGACAAAGTGCCTTTGCCATTCCTGGAGACGAAGAAGTGAAATTACTGAGACCGATACTGTTCCTTCTGCTGGCGCTGGGCATGGGCACCGCGTGTCGCGCGGAGAAAATCGTCCTGCGCGTCGGCCATTTCCCGAACGTGACACACGCGCAGGCCGTGATCGCGCACGGGTTGAGCCGCACGGGGAAGGGATGGTTTGAGGAGCGACTTGGGCCGGACGTGGAAGTGCAGTGGTTCGTTTACAACGCCGGGCCGAGCGCGATGGAGGCGATTTTCGCGCGCTCGATCGATCTGACATACGTTGGCCCCAATCCCGCCGTCAACGCGCACCTGAAATCACAGGGTGAGGAGATCCGTATCATCGCGGGCGCCTGCAGCGGCGGCGCGGCGCTGGTCGTGCAGCCCGATGGCCGCATCAAGACGGACGCGGATTTCAAAGGCAAGAAGATTGCCACCCCGCAATTCGGCAACACGCAGGACGTGGCGGCCCGGGCGTGGCTGCAGTCGAAAGGATTGCGCATCACGATGACCGGCGGAGACGCCTTCGTCATCCCGACCGCGAATCCCGACCAGCTTTCGCTTTTTCAGAGAGGGGAGATGGACGCCGTGTGGACCGTCGAGCCGTGGGTGAGTCGGCTGGAGCAGGAGGCCAGCGGGAAAGTTTACCTGGAGGAGAGTTCGTTGTGGAAGGACACGGGGGGGAAGTACGTCACGACGCATCTCGTGAGCAGCGTGAAGTTCCTCAAGGAACGCCCCGACCTGTTGAAGAAATGGATTGCCGCACATGTCGAGTTGACGAAATGGATCAACGAGCATCCCGACGAAGCCAAGCGGATGCTCAACGAAGAAATGAAGGCGGAGACGACGAAGGCACTGCCGCAGAAAACCCTGGACAGCGCGTGGAAGCGGTTGGAGATTACGTATGACCCGGTCAGTGCCTCGCTGCTGAAATCCGCCGAGGACGCGCACCGCATCGGATTCCTGAAGGAGCACCCGGACCTGTCGCGCATCTATGATCTCAAGCTTCTCAATGAGGTCTTGCGTGAAAAGGGGTTGGCTGAAGTCAAGTGATGGCGATCCACGAAGAGCTACAAAACGTTCCGCCGGAAAAGCTGGTGGTGGAAGGAGTGTCGAAATGGTTTCGGACCCGCCGTGCCGCGGTGCACGCGCTCGACAACGTTTCGCTGACCATCCACGAAGGCGAGTTCGTCTGCTTGGTCGGTTCCTCGGGTTGCGGCAAATCGACGCTCCTCAATATCATTGCGGGCCTGGAAATTCCCGACAGCGGACAAGTGCTGGCTGACGGCAAACCCGTCACTGGTCCGGGCCGCGAGCGAATGATGATGTTTCAGGAGTCGGCGCTCTTCCCGTGGCTGGATGTCATGGATAACGTGCTGTTTGGCTTGAAACTGAAACCAAACCTGAGGAGGAAAGAGCGGCGTGAAGTCGCGAAGTATTATCTCCACCTCGTTGGCCTGGAGAAGTTCATGATGGCCAGCATCCACGAATTGTCAGGGGGCATGAAGCAGCGTGTCGCGCTGGCGCGCGCGCTGGCGCCGAACCCGCGCGTGCTGCTCATGGACGAACCGTTCGCCGCCCTGGACGCGCTCACGCGCGAGCAACTGTACGGCGACATCCAGCGCATCTGGCAGGAACGCAAGAAGACCATCGTATTCGTCACGCATAACGTCCGCGAAGCCGCCTGCCTCGGCAACCGCGTCGTGTTGTTCTCGCCGCATCCCGGTCGTATTCACGAACAGTTCGAGATCGATTTGCCGCGTCCGCGTGATATCAACAGCGTCGATCTCGCGAAATACTCGAGCGAGATCATGAGTGCGCTCAAGCGCCACATGAATTCGGACCTGGCCGAGGTGGCGGGATGAGACGGACACTGGTGGTCATCGCTTCCTTCGTGCTGCTGCTTGGGGTGTGGGAGGCGCTCGTACGGATGAAGTACTGGTCGCCGGTGCTGGTACCATCGCCCCTCAGCGTGGCGAGCTATCTCGTGGGTGCCCTCCAGGATGGCACGCTCCTTGGCGCCACAGTGGTGACCATCCGCCGGTTGCTCATCGGCTACGCGCTAGGGCTGCTGTTTGGATTGCCGTTGGGCTTGCTGACGGCGCGGTTCAAATTCTGCGAAGACACGCTCGGCGTCATCGCGTTGGCATTCCAAACACTCCCGAGCGTATGTTGGGTGCCATTGGCGTTGCTATGGTTCGGGCAGACGGAGGCAGCGATGCTGTTCGTTGTCATCATGGGTACGTTATGGTCGGTGGTGATCGCCACGGACAACGGCGTCCGTACTGTCCCGCCGATTTACGCGCGCGCGGCACGCACCATGGGCTCGAAGCGATTGCATACGTGGATCAAGGTGATCGTGCCCGCCTCGCTGCCATTTATCGTTAGCGGGATGAAGCAGGGCTGGGCATTTGCGTGGCGCTCCCTGATGGCGGCGGAGATTTACGTAACGATTCTCAGTGGATTCGGGCTGGGCTATCTGCTGCAAGCTGGACGCGAACTACAGGCCATGGATCAAGTCATCGGCATTATGTTGGTCATCATCGTCATCGGCGTGCTCGCCGACAAGATTCTCTTCTCGCCTTGGGAACGCTTTCTCTATCGCCGCTGGGGAACGGCAAAGGACTAAGCGGAGAAAACAGATTCCGCCTTCACCGGCTGGTGTGTTTTGAGCAGGGCGGGGAAATCCGGCCAGCGATGGCGGGTGTCTCCTGGGATGTTCTGCAACAAATGTTGATCCGGCCAGCAACCTGCTATTGTTAACCGCGCGTAAAGCTGTTTGCCGGCGTCGTGGCAGTTGTGTTTCTGTTGGAAGAATCATGCAGGCGAGAAACAATATCGGACTGGGGACGGTGTCGGAACTCACCGACCCGAAGACGATTCGGTACATCAACCTGAAGCTGGCGTTGCTGGGCTTTCCGACAGTGGCGGCAAGTCCCGACCCGGAGTTCGATGAGATGACGGCGGCATTGCTGCAGCGCCAGCACGAGACCGATCGGTTGCTGGCTGACTATCTTTGCCCCGCGGACCAACGGATCCAGGTTTTTCTGAATGATTATCTCAAGGAAACCGGCCTGGCGATCAAGTTGCCGGGGCGGACGTTTGTCCTGGATCGGTATGGCCTGGCCCGCGTGCTTTCCCTACCGCCAGATGGTGACGAATTGACCTCAGAACACGTGCGGTCTTATCGGGTCAAGCAGGGTGTGCTGCACAATCCGCAGGCCGACCGCCGCACGACGCAAGGGATTTTTCACATCGCGGAGGGTGGGTTGGGCATTCTGGACGTCTCGGTTATCACATCACGAAGCGATTCGTCCTCAGTTTCTTTGGGCGCGTATTCCACCATCCGCACGTGGTCTTTACCGAGAAAATGCTTCGTCCCGAGATGCAGGATTGCGACATTTTCGCGGACGGCATGGAGAACATGCTTGAGGCCCACCAGCGCATCGCCCGGAGTTATTTCGACGATGGCAGCATTCAGGAGGCTTGTCCGCCGCTGAGAGCCCTCCTGCATATTATGGTGCACGGGCATTACGAGGGAAAGGACCTCAACCACCCGGAGTTCCGCGGCCTGTTTACCCGCGAGAACATGCTCGCTGGCAATTGGTACGGCGAACGTCTTGCCGCCAAACAGACTTTCGACATCCAATTGTGGGAGCGAAACGTCCGGCGGCTGGAAGAGTTGCTAAAAAAATCGAGTCACGCTGGCGAAGCGAAGCGGTTGGGCGTCCGCGAACGCCTGGAGATGGCCCGCAAGCAATTGCAACAGGCGCAATCGCCCGACTACCTGGATTTTCTGCATGGTACAAGTGGTGCACACCCCTGGAAATCCGTGGTCCAAAAAGTAAAGCCCGTGCTCGACGGCGCGCGGGACGGGGAATGGAGGAGGCAGTAGAGTTCCAAGCCGACACACGAACCTTCAACGGAAGGCCGATAACTATTGTGCGCAAAGGAGTTCACATGAATATTCGGAATTGGTTCTGCGGACTGGTGTTGATTCTGTTACCCGTGCCCGGTGTATTGGCCGTCAACCGGGCAGAGAAGGTTCGGAATGAGAAGGTGCTGGTTGTGGAGCAGACGCTGGCGCCGGGCGAGACAGCGTCGTTGCCGGGCGACCGGGCCAGCGTGGCGGTTTACCTCGACGACGGATCGATTGAAGTGACACCGGCTCAAGGAACGCCCCAGACGGAGACAGTGAGGCGCGGTGAGGCGATGTTTCGGACGGCACAAGTTGGAACGGTGAAGAACGTCGGCTCTTCCACCATGCGGATCGTGCAGACTGAATATCTCGGAAAAGGCGGTTCGGAGACCTGGGGCAGTGCGGGACTTGCTCCGAATTACACGTTACTTTTCGAGAACCAGTACGGGCGGGTTTACTACATTCGGATGGCAGCGGGAAGGAGCGAACCGCTCCACAGCCATCATGACCGCGTCGTGGTCTGCCTCTCCGGAGCCGAACTGGAGCACGAGATGCCGGATGGCCGGAGAGAAACCTCCACCTTGAAAACCGGCGAAATCGCCTGGCGGCGCAGTGCGACCCACATCGGCCATAATCTGGGCAAAACGGATCTCTGGGTGGTTGCCATCGAGCCGAAGTAGGGCGGATGACCAGACCCGCTCTTTTCGAGCCAGGGTATGTGTCAGCCCGAGGCCGCTGTTGATGCTCGTGTGAATTAAGAACTCGTCCTTGTTGTCGTTCTGAATGTCTTCGCGAAACCACTGGATCGAATGGCGGCTTAGTGCTGGGACTGACTCCTCGCAGGCGAATCCTGGCGCGTGAGTGCGTTCGTAACGGACTCGGGAAGCTTATCCGCGTTCGCCAAGAGCAGGCTGATCTGCCAAAGTTGTTCGTCCTTCAAGGTGCCGCGGAATCCGGGCATTCCGGTGAGACGAATCCCGTTGACCACCTTCCAGTAAGTCTCTCCCGGCTCATCGTCGGTCACGCCCTTTCCGTGGAACAGCTGAGGAGGAGGCGGGAACATCCCTGCGGCGATGGCGGTCTTTGATCCACCGGGCAGAC
>JBGOTY010000148.1:0-8252 GCA_041476745.1 Verrucomicrobiia bacterium
GATTTCAACGGCAACCCGACCACGAAAAAGATCGACCTCGAACTTGCCGACGGCCTGCTCGCCCACCGCCGCCAGGATGCCGATAGCCATTATTTCCTGCCCAGCGCGATTCATTTTGTGGACGACAAGGACAGCGTCGCGACGCGCGCCTATTTCCCGTGGCCCGTGTTCTGGAGCGCGTGGAAGTGGACCGGCGACCGCAAGTACCTCGACCCGATTTTCGATGGCGGCACCACGTCGCTCATGCAACTCAACGCCAACGCGCTCGACATCCTCGATATCCGCAGCGCGTGGGGGCCCCGCATCACGGCCGGCGAAACCGGTCGGGCGGGCGAAACACGTCCGAGAGACGGCCGGGGCACGGCGCGTTCCACCAGCTATCGCAGTTCGAATGTGGGGCATTTCTCGTGGCAGTTGACCGGTAACAAGTCACATCTCGAAAGGCTCTACGCCTCGCAGATTGAGGAATGTGATCTCACCGATTACATCGGCACGGAAGGCAGCCTGTGGATCGACCGCGTTGGCGTGCCCTATGCCGACTTGCAGCGCGCGCGGCTCGGTGGCGTCGCGCTGGTGCGCAACCACGAGTTCCCCGGACACGTCGTGAGTTGGAAATTCGCCGCGCCGGCCAACGACCAGAGCGTCGCCGTCCTGGTTCCCAACGCCACACCCACGAGTTTCAAGGTCATCGCGTACAATGTCGAGACCACGCCCGTGCACGCGACCATGACCGGCTGGAACATCGACCCCGGCGTGTGGGAAATCACGCAGGGCATCGACACCAACAATGACGACGTCGCCGACCAGCCGTTAACATCCTGGACAAACACCTTCGAGCGCACGAGCAGCCTCGAATTCACGTTCGCCCCGCGCGTGACCACGGTGCTCACGCTCAAGCTCAAGACGCCTGGCACACCCTACTGGGAACGCCCCGACCTCGGGCTCAACCGCAAAGACGTGCAGGTGCAGGGCCGCGAGGTGCACGTCCGCGTCCACAGCCTCGGCTCGGCGCCGTCGCTTGAAGCCGTGGTGGTCTTCCGCGACCGTGCCGGCAAAATCGTCGCCACTGAGAAAGTTGGCCCGCTGCCCGCACCCGTTGATTTGTATCCGAAGACAACCGATATCGTGCTCAGGTTGCCGGAGGGGGTGGAGGCGACCGGCGGCACAGTGGAGATTGATCCCGACCACCGGATTGAGGAAATCACGCGGCTGAACAACGTCGTGGAGTTGTAACGGCGGGTTACTTCTCCGATATGCGCCGCAGCTTGTCGGAATTCAGCGGCACGGGAGTGAAGCGGATTTCCTTGAGGGTCCCCTTGAACCAATAGACCCGATTGAGCCGCACACCGAGCGACATACGGCCGTCTGCCATGGGAGCGAAATTGACCGGGCCCTCCAGTTCCTTCACGCCATTGACGTAGTCCGACATTCTTTTGCCGTCGTACACCAGCGCGACCCACGCCCATCTTCCCGTCGGATGCCGCTTGGTGCGGTCGAGCAGCGGGCGACCGCTCTCACCGGAGAGCATAAATGTGTCCAAACTCCACGACAGGCTGCTGATGAGTCGAGTTTCGATCATGACCCGGCTGTCACGGTCATCCTGGATATGCACGAAGCGCTGGGCAGACGGGCCGTCGGCATCCGGTCGGAAAAGAATTTCAATGGTGAATTTCGACAAACCCCGGAGCGGATTGACCGGGAGGATAAGACCGTCGCTCTTGCCGTTGAAAAGCAACGCCGGTCCGCCCGTGGCCGCGCGCGCGATCTGCGGCGCGCCGAGCACCCGGGGCCGGTGTCCGCCGATTGATTCCGCGTTGTCCAGTGTCCACACGATGGGCGGTTGCGAATTGGCGGCGAAGTTGACCTCCGCCCCCAGCCCGGTTCCCACGCTGATAAAGGTCTGCATTATGAACAACAGACCCAGGCGGCCCACCTTCGATTGGGCCGCCGCCGTAGCCATTCGCACATGTTTCATGTTTATCTCCCTTGGTTGCCTATTCGGCCTATCGAGCCAAAGCCCCGCCGCGCGTAATGATAAGCGAGGGCGACCACCCGGGTCGAGGTTGGAGTGTGCCTCGCGAGGTTTCTTGAAGTTGTTACCGAATTTACCGTTGAAGTCCTGTGTAGTGGAGACTATTGTTTGTGCATGGCAAACAGGGTTCGAGAAACTGCTGACACCGTGTACGCCACGTTCCGCCGACTCAAGGCGAAGGAGCGTGAAGCGCTGATTGAACACCTTCTGAAGGATCGCCAGTTCCGCGAAGACTTGCTCGATATCGCCACGATTGAACAACGGCGTGGCGAGCCGGGCCGGCCGTTGCGCGAGTATCTTGCCTCCCGCAAAGCCAAATAGCCGCCCATGGCCTACGCGGTCATCCTCAATCGCTCCGCGGAGAAAGACCTCGACCGTCTGCCCGAGAAAATTCACCAGCGGATTATTCGCAAGCTTCTCGAACTCGAAGACAATCCACGCCACATGGCACCCAGAAGCTGCATGGCCACGATGGCCACCGAATCCGTATCGGCGACTATCGCATCCTGTATCTGATTGATGAAGAGGCGAAGACGATTGAGGTGTTTGCGGTGGGCCATCGCCGTGAAGTGTACCGATGATGAGCGGAGCGGACGTTCAACGGTGAAGTAGTGGATCAACTCGGCGCGCCATCCATCTTTATTGACGATACGAGCAATCGGCGTAGACTGCGCGGAGGTTGGCTAACAAACCCCACAGGAGATTGTCATGAGAATGCTATTGGATATCACGATTCCGCACGAACCATTCAATTCGCTCCTCCGCAAGGGTGTGGTCGGCAAGAAGCTTGGCGAGATTTTGGACGCGCTCAAGCCCGAGGCGATTTATTTCACCGAACAGGACGGCAAACGTGGCGCAGTTGCGATCATCAATATGACGGATGCTTCCCAGCTCCCCGCCGTCGCCGAGCCGTGGTTCCTGACCTTCAACGCCGACATCAGGGAGCGTGTCTGCATGACGCCCGACGACTTGAAGAAGGGTGGTCTCGACGCGCTCGGCAAGAAGTGGGCGTAACATTGTAAAATCATTGCTCCGCAATCGGATTGCTTACAGGCGATCCCCCTCACCTAAATCCTCTCCCCCGGAGGGGAGAGGAGAACGCTTTGTAGAGATGGGATGATAATGCGCGTGATTTGTGGCGTCGGCCCGCGATCACATTTTCAAACGCGTTTTGCGGCTTCTTTTGCGAGGAGATGTCGTTTGCGTTTGAGGCCCCAGCGGTAGCCGGCGAGGTCGCCATTTTCGCGGACGACGCGGTGGCAGGGGATGAGCACGGCGGCGGGGTTGGTGGCGCAGGCGCGGGCGACGGCGCGGATGGCTTTGGGGTGGCCGACGGCTTGCGCGATCTGTTTGTAGGAACGCGTTTGGCCGTAGGGGATCGACCGCAAGGCGGTCCAGACGCGCGATTGAAAGGCGGTCGCCCGGACGTCCAGCGGGAGATCCAACCGTGGTTGGTGGCCGTTGAGGTGGCGGAGGATCGAATGCATCCAAAGACGAAGCTTCGGTCCGCCGCGCTGGACATCGGCGGCAGGGAATTCCTCTCGCAGCGAACGTTCGAGGGCGGCCACGCTGTCGCCGAAGCTGATTTTGCAAATTCCTTTGTCCGTGGCCGCCACCAGCATGCGTCCCAGGGCGCATTTGGCGGTGAGGTAATGGATGTGGGTGTGTTCTCCGCCCTGACGGTAACGACCGGGCGTCATTCCGAGGCGGTTCGCGGCGCGTTCGTAGGCACGGCTGCTGGAACCGTAACCGGCGGCGTACACGGCATCCGTGGCGGACGGTCCCTGCTTGAGTTGATGCTTGAACCTGTGAAAGCGGCAGGCATCGGCGTAGGCGCGGGGCGAAACGCCGAGCGCGCGTTTGAAAATGCGTTGCAGGTGAAACGGACTCACGCCGACCTTGTCGCCCAACACGGCGAGGCTGAGGGGTTCTTCGAGGTCGGCTTCAAGCAATCGGCAAACCTGCGTCACCATCGTGGCGTGCGCGGAAACTTCGCGCGGATGGCAGCGGCGGCAGGCGCGGAATCCATTCTGCTCGGCGGCGTCGCATGTGGGAAAGAAGACGACCTGATGCCGCGCGGGCCGTCGGGCGGGACAGGACGGGCGGCAGTAGATGCGGGTGGAACGCACCGCGAAGACGAACTGTCCGTCGGCTTGCACGTCGCGCTCTTGTACGGCCTGCCAGCGGTGGTCATCGTGTTCGACTGTTTTCATTTGCCGACACGATACGCCGGAATTCCAAGTGCGACTATCCGCTTCTTGCGGTCAAAGAGAAGCGCCTCCAGCACCGGCCCTTACGGCACGAGGCGGACGCGGTAGTAGCGGGCGGGTTGGTTGGTGGCGCCGCCGCCGTCGAGAAAGTTGGTGGTGACCGTGCTCGGGCTGCCGGCCAGGATGATTTGCGGGCTGAGGTCTGCGAAGTTGTCCGTATAGCTGCCGTCGGCGGCTCCGCTGGTAACTTGCAGGACGTTGGTCATGGCGGCTCCGCAGGTCCACGTCACACGGATGTCGTCACCCTCCCTGGCAATCGCGGTAATGTTGAAGGGCGCGATGAAAGCCGTCTGGGGTTGGACCGCAATCCCCTCCAGGCCGGATACCGTTTGACCGATGACGGTCACGCTGCCGTCGGTGATGTTGATGGTGGCGAGGTAATTGGTCGAATCCACGGGTGAACCATTAAAGCCATCGACGATGGAGGCCCACAACACGCCCGTCGCATTATCGAAGTCCATCGCGTTGGCGCGCGGCTCGCCGCTCGGATCGAGACTTCCATAATCCATGTTCGTGACTATGGTGAGCGCGACAGTGGTCTGGTCGACAATGTGGAGGTGTTGCCCATCCACATGGTAAAGTATGTCATTAGTGGAAAACGCGAGCCCGTTGCCATCGGGGAAGCTGCCGGTATAGCCGACCTCGGTTGCCAGGCCGGTGGTTTTGTCGATGCTGAGGATATGGCCGCCCTGGTAGGCGAAGATCACGGCGTCGGCGTTGCGAAAGGAAAGGTCGGCCACGCCCAGTCTGGGGAAAGCGCCGAGGTTGCCAACCGGCGTGCCGGCACCGGTAGTGAGATCGATCTTCAGGAGCACGAGGTTGGTTTGTCCGAGAGGGACGCCGACGCCGTACAAGGTCCCGGAAGAATCGAAATCGATCGCGCCGACCCGGCCAAAGCCGATCGACCCGATGAGCGTCGCGGCGCCCGTGGAGGAATCAACGCGATAGAGACTGGAAGTGCTCGATGGCCCCTGAACGGTCGAGCCAAACAACACCGGGGCCGCTTGTGCGTGGCGGATGGCCCCCAGAAACAGACACAACGCGGCCACGTAAACAAAAAAAACTCTACCGCCGCATCGTTGGGTGGTGACGTCCATGCAACAGCTCTAGAAGCCAATAATTATCAAGGTTTGTAGCAAAGTCGGCCGGCGAAGTCAACGTCATTATGCGCGCGCGAGCAGGAGCTGCGGCGGGTAGTCAATAAGCTGGAAGCCGAATTGTTTAATAATGGCTCCGACAGATGCTGTAAGAGAGGCCGGGGTCGCCGGTGGAAACACGGCGACCCCGGGTCTCAGGGCGTTCAGGGCAGACTGATGACGATGTTGGGATTGAACGTACAGGTGGTGACATCAAACCCGATGGCCTTGGTGTACTTCTTGGTGCCGACGTAGGCCGTGGCGGTGATCTGATACGAACCGGGCAGCAACTGAATCGGGTTGCTCACCGTGCTGTACTCGCGGTGGTATTGGAACGGGCCGCACGGCAGTGCCGGGGTCACGGTGACCGGTGCCAGATTCATCGCACTGTCCACGGTGTTCAGCAGGTTTTTGTTGCGGTTGCCGGTGATCCGTTGGATCATGATTTTTTCGACCTTGGCCAACGGCACGCCAGTGTTGCTGTTGAGCACGAGCACGCGGGCGCCTGTACGGACACCTTCGCCGTTGAGCGTGCGCGTGACCGTCGTCGTTGCATGCGTGACGGGGTCAGACTCATAGGTGACCGAGATGGTCGCCAGCGTGTTGCGGGCGAGCACCGTTGGGATGAACCCGATCTTGAAGTTGCCTTCGCCCACGATGTGGCCCTGCTCAAGGATGATCGGGAACGACGGCAAGCCGATAAACTCGTAGGCAGCCGGGTTGGCCCCGCCAAGCGTGATTGCCGTGATCTTCAAGGGGCAAGTACCCGTGTTGGAGATCGGGAACGGCTCCGACGACAAGCATGCACCGACGCTCTGGATGACCGTCGGTGGGAAACACTGGTTCGGCGGCACGTCCGCCGATGCGCACGGTGCGTTGGCCGTCACTGTTAGAGTGTTTGTGAGCGCATTCGGATCGTCCGTGATGATCTGCAAGGTGCACGACTTGGCGCCGCACGAGGTCGGGGTGAACCGGACCGTCAGGTTCTGGCACGAGTCCGGACTGACCGCCGCGGGGAACGGATTGTTGATCAACGTGAAGTCGGGGCAGGGCGGCACAAACGCGGCGCTGCTGACGTTCAGGTTGCAGGTGCCGACGTTGCACACCGCGATTTGCTTCTCGGCGACCGCGCCGGCGCAAACGTCGCCAAAGACGGTCGAACCTGTCAGGCGGAGGCTGCCCGGCGGCGTGTTGCCGCTGACCATGATGACCTTGCTCGGCGTGTTTGGATCGTTGCTGGTGATGGTGATGTTTGCTGATTTGATGCCGAGGCTGGTTGGCGTCAGCCGAATGGGCACATGAACGGACGTGCCGGCCTGCACGACCAGCGGGAAGACGGACACTGTCGGTGCAGTGAACTCGGGATCAGACGACGTGATGTTGAATATCTTCAAGTCGCATCCGCCGCTGTTATTGATCGTCAAGTCGAGGTCCTTGTACGTGCCGATGCACACGTCACCGAATCGCCCGCCGTTGGCGATGACGGTGGCAATCGCCTGCAGGGTGCCGTTGCCAACCGCGGAAACGGTAGTGGACGGATTTCGGGGGTCGTTGCTGGATATCGTCAGTATCGAGGCCTTCGACCCCACGCTGGTGGGCGCGAAGCGCACTTGGAACGGGAAACAGAAATCGGGACTGATAATCACCGGGTAGCCGGACGATGGGCTGACGGCGACGAACTCAGGGTCGGAAGAACTGATTTGAGTAACTTGAAGGTCTTGGTCGCCCGTGTTGCAGACATTGAGTGTGGCGGTGTTGGTGCTGCCGACGCAAGTATCCGCCACCGTGACGCTGCCGGGCACCTGGATCTGCGGGCCGAAACTGACCTTGAAGAAAATCGGGTCTATTATGGACTGGGTCCCGCCAAAGGGCGCGCGATTTCCGCTGAAGACCCCATAGAACGCGCGGCCGACTGCTTTGACTTGCTGATAGTCTCCAAAGACTCTTTGCTTGTCGCCGCAGTTCGTCGGCGAATTCGTGCAACTATCCTTGGCGGGTGACAGGAAGGTCTCCAAGACGTAGTCGGTGAACGTCATCGCCTGATCAGCGCTCACGGAGAAGTGAGCGCTAAAAATCGGAAAACCGTCGGAAGTGAACCCGTCGAACGTGTCGTAGAGAACGCCCACGGTTCCATCGCTGGTCACTGCCACCGAAGGCAAGGCAGCTTGAACCTGCCCCGTTACGAATACCTCAGCACCTACCACCGCGTTGGTCGTGACGTTATTGAACGTGATGCGGCGGATGGCCAGACGATTGTTTTTTGTGCCCGCGTCGCGGTTTCCGTAAACGTAGTAAAGATCTCCCGAGCCAGGATCCGCCGCCGCGTGAAGAACGCCCCCGCGCAGGTCGTTTACCGTGCCGAACTTGATGGAATTGAGCTGGTCGCTGTCGGCAGTAGCCACAATGATTCCGCCCGCCGCCCCGTTCAACGTCCAGGTCGAACCGGCGTCAAGCGATCGGTTGAGCCTATAGTCAATTGTCAAGCCGACGGTATTGCTCTGGAAAAGGCTGTACATCCAACCCGTGCGCGGGTCGGCGGCGAGACGGTGACCAGGATTGACTGCGCCTCCTGCCGTGCCCGATTGGTTGTCCACGGTAAAGTTCGGTGGATTCGCGCCGAGCGAGACGGCCACCCGCATATTGACGCCATTGTCGTAGGCGACGTAGGTGTTGTCCTGGCCGGGGGTCGTGGGGTCTCGATTGACGAGAAGCCAGGGTTGATCGGTCGAGAAGTAGCTCGCGGGGTTGTTGGTGTTGGAAGTTTGCGCGATCCCGCCGGGCGCAAACCAACTCCAGGCCGCCGCGCTGGCCGGA
>JBGOTY010000149.1:0-8216 GCA_041476745.1 Verrucomicrobiia bacterium
CGAGGACTACCAACCCAAGCCCTATCAGGCCACACTCGAACACGTGCTGGCGATGATTCCGCCCGATGCCGCAGTGTTGTGTCCCACACCGATGTCGGCGCACTTCGCGAACCAGCCCAGAGTGCTGTCGGCTTACTCGCTGTTGGTGATCGACAAAAAGCCGGAGCAATTGACCGACTACGATTTCATCATCCTCGACGGTAACTGGCGCAACTACGAGGCGATCGGCCAGGTGCAATTGGTGAAGCTGTTCAATGAGAACCCGCCGTTGCAGCAGCGGTTTCGAACTGTGTTACATGAGGACAACGTGTATGTGCTCCAGCAAGTGAGATAAGCGATGGCGAAGAACCCGATCTCCCGCAGGCAGCTTTGGGGACTGGCAGCCCTGTTTGGCGGGTTGAACATCCTCATCCATCTCCCGTTTCTGTTCCGGTACGACCTCTACTTCCAGTCGGACCTCGCGGTGTGTCATCTGATGGCCAAGCAGATCATGCGGGGTGACTTTCCGCTCTACAATTGGGGGGCGGACTACGGTGGAATTGGTCCGGTGGATTTCCTGACGGCGTTGCTGTTCAAACTGTTTGGGGCCTCGATCCCCTTGTCGGGGTTCGTCAGCTTATTGTTCTGGGCCGCGGGCGTGACCTTGCTGACGGCCTACGTCGGGGTGCAGGTCGGGCGCCGTGCCATGATTGCGGCGGGCGCGGCCCTGGCCGTGGGGATGCCGCATTTTTTGATGTATTGCACCCAACCGCTGAGCTCGACGTATCCGCAGGCGGCGCTTTATATCGGCGGGTTCGTTTGGCTGACGGTAACGATGTTGAAACGCGGTCCCCGCAGCCTGCTGCCGGTCTTCGTCGGGTTGTTGATGGGCTGGTTCTGGTACGCCCACAAACAGGTCGTGGTCGTGTGGGCGGCGATCGGCCTGTCGTTGCTGATGATGGAGCAGGGGCGGGAGTATCTGAAACGGTTCATCCGCTCGAAGATCGCGGTTTTTACAGCCATTGCCTTCCTGGTTGGGTATAGCCCGGAACTACTCTATAAACTCGGTTACTTCAGCCACGAAGGGCGTGTGCCGGACACGGCCCGGTTCCTCAAATTCGCCACACCGGAAATGATGGCCCAGAATTGGTACATGATCTTTCGGTGCATCCCCACCTACGTCAACGCCGATCCGCTGAGCCGCAGCCACTCGAGCGTGCATTACCTCAACCATCTGGAAAACTGGGAAAGCTTTCCGCAACAGCCCGCCGATACGGTGGGCATCATCGCGGCCTGCCTGATCATCGGCTTCATCTTGCACATGGCCGTCAAGACGTACCGCGAGAAAAACCTGCCGCTGTTCCTGCTCGCCATGATCCCGTTGGTGGATGTCAGCGTCATCGTCCTGTCGGCGACAGCGGGGGGCTCGTACTACGGCATCCGCCGGTATCTTTTGCCGGCGGGCATCGTGGGTCTGGTGTGGCTCGGCATTCGGTTGGCCGACGACTGGGAGGCGAAGCGGCGCGTTCGTGCCATCATCCTCGGACTCACCGTGCTCATTTCTCTATTGAGTCAGTGGGCGATGCTGGACATACCGGACCAGTTGGCGGACTACAAAGAAACGGCGAAGGAGATCGAGCAGGCCGGGTACAAGTACGGCCTATCGTGGTTTTCGCAATCGCACACCTTGACGGCACTGACTGACGAACGTGTGAGTTTCGGCATGATCGACCGGCGGTTCGAGTGTCCGTATCAGCTACCGGCGACTGCAGCTTCCGACGTGGCCATCGTGTGGCAGGCGACCTCGCCGCCACCGTTTGAGTTTGCGCAGAATCTCTTGCTTGGCGGCGTGCGGATCCCTGGCCGCGGACCGCAGGTTTTGCCGGAGAAGATCAACATCTTCGGCTACGAATATGCCCGCCTCGGTGAGCCCAAGATCGTTGGCGAGCTCGGCTGGGCGCCTTATCGCAAAGGTGCGCCCTCACTCCCGCACGCCTCCTAGCTTCAACCACCGGGTTCCAGACGAAGGAACCGCTTCAGGCCGCCGGCGACTCTGGCATTTCTTCGGCCTTTCTTGGTAAGCGAGAAAGTATCGTCGGTAACCGCTACGAAACCGTTGTTCTGTAGGTCCAGCAGCCGTTGGCGCAACAACTCCTCGTAGGGAAAGGCTTTCTTAAGATCGTCCAAAGACAACCGCCGGGCGTCGGTGTCTTCGAGGGCCAGCATGTACAGGACAGACAGCGAGTGATCGGTGCAGAAGTAACAGTAGCACCAAGCCAGAAAAAGCAGCGCGTAGAGCAGCGCACCGTTTAGAAACGCCGCCAGTCCTTCCAGGTCGCGCCACGGCACCGGGCAGCCCAACCACGTGGGCAACGCGGCGCGCACGCCGAAATACAGAGCCGCGTACACCGGCAGGAGCAGCGCCCAGACGTGAATCATCGTCTGGAGACGATGGCTGACTGGTGGGCGATGAAAACGCACCACGACCGCAAGGATAAACAGCGTCAGGCACAGGAACGCGGTGCAAATCCCACTCAACATGCTGTCATTCCTCGCCGATTCGCAGGAGTTTCCATACCAGTTTGTTGGCGGCCGCAAAGCGCCGGCCCTTGACAGTGCTGACGAAATCTTCGCCATCCTTGCGCCAATAGCCCATCGTCAGCATTTGTCCGAGCCGCTTTTCGAGAATGTAGTCGTAGGAATAGACCCGCATGATTTCCGCGAGCTTCATTCTGCCCTGGGGCGCCCGGCTGATCTCGATGGTCACCCGCAGGGAAAGGCCGCGCTCGAGCAAGAAGAAGAATGCGGTGTAACCGATGAGCAGCAGCACCTCGATCAGCAGGCCGTTCAGAAGATTAATCAGGCCGTTTACGGTGCGCAGATCGACGGCGAGCCACGGGTAGTTGTGGGACAGGGCGAGGAAGCCTGCCAGGTAGACCGGTACAAACGCCAGCCACAGCAGGTTGAGCAACCGCGAAGGCCGCGGCCACGAACGCGCCCGACACGCCGCCCAGTGCGTGAGCACGTATACCGCGAAACTGCCGAAGGCCGTTAGCATTCCCGTCATGGTCGTGACCGCACTCTATACGGTCAGCGGACGCCGTCGGCAAGGCTGCATTTTGCCTTGAACAGAATTGTTTCCATGTGCACACTGCCCCAGTCAGCCGAGCGCACGGATCGGCGCATTGGCAGTTGGATTGGCGACGGTGGCCCCAGACCATTTCTCGGCGATTGAATGCGTAAAATAGGGAGATTTCATGTTGACGGATGCGGAAATTCGAAAGTCTGTTCAGGAACTGGTGGCCGGCTCCCTGCCGATTTCATCCATGCGCGGCCTGGACAACGAGAACTTTGTCCCCGGCGAGACGCAGATTCAATACTCGGGTCCCACCTGGACGAACGAAGAGATTGAAGCAGCCATTTACACCATCTTGCGCGGGAAGTGGCTCAGCTCGGGGGAAAATGTCGCTCGCTTCGAGCACGCAATTTCCAAGGAGTTGGGAAGAAAGCACTCGGTCATGTGCAATTCCGGCAGTTCGGCGAACCTGTTGATGCTCGCCGCCCTGAAGTCCACTCACACCTACGGATTCAAAGACATTGAGGTGATTACGCCGGTAGTTTGCTTCCCGACGACCGTGGCGCCCATGCTGCAGTGCGGCTTTGTCCCGCGTTTCGTGGACATTGAACCGGGCACCTTGAACTTGGACCTCGATTTGTTCGAACGGGCCATCACGGACAAAACCAAGGCCGTGATGTTTTCCCACGTGCTCGGGAATCCGCCCGATATGGATCGCGTGCTGAAGATTTGCACGGAACGGAATCTCCTGCTGCTCGAGGATAATTGCGACGCGCTGGGCAGCACGTGGCGCGGCAAACCGCTCGGGTCTTTCGGTCTGATGTCCAGCCACAGCTTCTATCCCTCGCATCACATCACGACCGGCGAAGGCGGGCTGGTCAGCATGGACGACGACGTCCTTGCCCGCGTTCTGCGGAGTATCGCCTGGTGGGGCCGGGATTGCTATTGCATCGGGTCGGCGAATTTGTTGCTCAAGGGAACCTGCGGGAAACGATTTGACCGGTGGCTGTCCCCCAACTACGAGGGCATTCTGGATCACAAGTACGTCTACGAAGAAATTGGCTATAACTTGAAGCCGCTGGACCTGCAAGGCGCGATCGGGCTGGTCCAACTCAAGAAGCTCGACTTCATCAAATCGGCCCGCAAGCGCATTTACGCCGCCTTCCAGAGCGTCAGCGCGAAGTATCCGTCCTTGATTCGGACCAGTACCGCCGACGCACGAGCCGACGTTAGTTGGTTCGGGTTCCCCATCACCCTCACGACGAAGAAATTTGCCCGCGCAGACTTCGTGAACTACCTCGAGTCCAAACGGATTCAGACCCGGAATTACTTTTCGGGCAACATCCTCTTTCACCGTCCTTATGCGCACTTGGGCAACCCCCATGATTATCCACAAGCCTGCAAGGTGATGGAAGACACCTTCTTCATTGGTGTGCACCCCATGATGACCGATCCGATGATCGATTATGTCCAACAGACGCTGGACGGTTTCCTCAAGAAATGGTGAAAATCTCTTGAGCCAAACGACACCGCGTCCGCACCCGGGAAAGATCAGCGCCGTCGTGATCTGTTATCGAGACGCGCCAGCGGTCCCGATCATGCATCAACGGCTGACCGCCGTGTTCCAGAAGCTCGGCATCGAGTACGAAATCATCTTCGTCAATGATAACAGCCCGGACAACGCGCGGGAGGTGCTCACAGAACTCGCGGCCCGTGACCCCCGGGTCGTCGTCATCAATCACAGCCGCAACTTCGGGGCGCAAAGCGCGTTCACGAGCGGGATGCGTGTCGCGACGGGGGATGCGGTGGTATTGCTGGATGGGGATCTGCAGGATCCCCCGGAATTGATTGAAGCGTTGGCTGAAAAATGGCGGGCAGGATACGATGTGGTCTATGGGGTGCGCGTCAAACGGGTGGCCACAAGGTTCCTCCAAGTGGCCTACAAGGTTTTTTACCGGCTTTTCCGCGCGGCTTCCTATGTGCCGATGCCCCTGGATGCCGGCGATTTCTCCCTGCTCGACCGTCGCGTGGTCAACGCGATCAATGACCTTCCCGAAAACAATCGCTTGATCCGCGGATTGCGCTCGTGGGTCGGGTTCACCCAGACCGGCGTGCCCTACGTGCGACCCGAAAGGATGTTTGGGCGGACCACCAATTCGTTATTGAAAAACCTGGGGTGGGCTCGCAAGGCGATCCTATCATTTTCTTATGCGCCGCTGGATATCATCATCTGGTTGGGCCTGGCAACCGTGGGTTTATCGTTTGGGGCGATTGTGGTGCAGGTGGTGTTGCGGGGCTTTTTCCCGGATATTGCGCCGCGTGGTTTCACGATGTTGTTCTGTTTCATCTCGTTCCTGGGAGGCGTCCAATTGCTGAGCCTGAGTATCATCGGGTCCTATCTGGCGCACATTTATGACGAGGTCAAACGGCGGCCACCGTACATCGTGGAGAGCATCCTGAACGACCCGCGCCGGAAGGATGGGGACAAGGCGGAGAAGCGTGACACGTCCGCTTGATCCACCGGACGCACGTTTGCTTCTGGTCGCGACAGGAAAATGAAACGGGTCATCGTCACCGGAGGAACAGGATTCGTCGGGGCCAACCTGGCCGGACGGTTGCTTCGCGACGGCCACGAAGTGCATCTGTTGGTCCGCGCTGGTTACCAGTCCTGGCGCATCGAAGCGATTCGGGGCGATGTTCGTCTCCACGAGGTGCAGTTGCACGACATTGAATCGGTGACGCGCGTCGTCGACCAGATTCGCCCGGACTGGGTTTTTCACCTGGCGGTGTACGGGGCGTTTTCTCCGCAAACCGATCTGCAGCGGATGGTGCAGACCAACGTCCACGGGACGATTAACGTGGTGCAGGCGTGTCTGAAAACCGGTTTCGAGGCCTTCGTCAACACCGGTTCGTCATCAGAATATGGTTTCAAAGATCACCCTCCCGCCGAGACGGAAATTCTCGAACCAAACAGTCCGTACGCGGTCACCAAAGCTGCCAGCACGCTCTTTTGCCGCCAGATCGCGCGTTGCCAACACGTTCACCTGCCCACGCTGCGATTGTATTCCGTTTACGGGCCCTACGAAGACCCCACGCGCCTGGTGTCGACGCTGATCGTTCGCGGGTTACAGCGAGAGTTGCCGCCGCTCGTGGGCCCGGAAACGTCACGCGACTTCGTTCATGTCGACGACGTGGTGGAGGTGTATCTGCTGGCCGCGACCCACCCGGGGCAGGAACCCGGCGCCATTTACAACGTGGGCGCGGGCGTCCAAACCACCGTGCGCGAGGCGGTGGCCGTCGCCCGACAAGTGCTGGAGATTCCCGCCGAGCCGTGTTGGGGAACGATGCCCGCCCGCTCGTGGGACACGAGCGTCTGGGTGGCGGACAATCGCAGGCTCTGTCAGCAGTTGGGGTGGACGCCACGCTACAGCTTCCTCCGTGGCTTCACGGCAACCGTGGAATGGTTTCGTGCGCATCCGGATTTCCTGCAATTGTATCGTCGTGAACTTCCGGCAGGGTTGAGTCCTTGATGCCGGACTGCTATGCTGAAAGCTTACATGAGGACGATCAAAGTTTCTGATTACGTCGCTGAATTTCTCCACGCTCAGGGGGTCCGCCAGGTTTTTGAACTCGTGGGCGGAATGATCACCCAATTCGTGGATTCGATTCACGTCCAGGGCAACATCCGGTTGATCAGCGTTCACCATGAGCAGGCCGCGGCCTTTGCCGCGGACGCCATGGGGCGCATGACCGGCGTGCCGGGCGTGGCGATGGCCACCAGCGGACCGGGCGCGACGAACCTGCTGACGGGCATCGGCAGCGCGTACTTCGACTCATCGCCAACTGTGTTCATCACCGGGCAGGTCACCCGCAGCGAACAGAAAGGCCAGCGCGCGGTCCGGCAACTTGGATTTCAGGAAACGGACATCGTGCCGATCGCTACGCCGCTCACCAAGGCGGCCTGGCGCGTGCAGATCCCTGAGGAAATTCCGGGCCGACTGGCCGAGGCGTTCCGACTGGCGCAATCGGGGCGACCCGGGCCGGTGCTGCTCGACATTCCGATGGATGTGCAGAGCGTCCAGATCTCGGTCGAACCGCCGGGTCGCGTGACGGCCACGGCGGCGGTCGCGCCCGACGCCGCTGCCATCGAGCAGGTGCTCGGTGAATTGGCCGCGGCGCAGCGTCCGCTAATCCTCGTGGGTGGCGGAATCCGCGCGGCGCGCGCGACGGAGGTGTTCCGTGGGTTTGTTGATCGGGTGCGGGTCCCCGTGGTCAATTCACTCCTCGCCATGGACGCGCTGCCGTACCAGCACTCGCAGCGTGTCGGTATGATCGGCAGTTACGGTAATCGTTGGGCGAATTTCGCCCTGGCGCAGGCGGATTACCTGCTCGTGTTGGGCAGCCGCCTGGACGTGCGTCAAACCGGCGCGTTGACCGAGGCGTTTAAGGGCGACCGGACGATCGTGCATGTGGACTGCGATGTGGCGGAGATGAATAATCGCGTCAAAGGTTGCCGCGCCATCGTGAGCGAGTTGCAGGCGTTCTTGCCGGCGGCGCTGTCGTTGGCCGCCCACCGGGAATTCCCCGAGCATGCCGATTGGATGAGACAGATCGCCCAACTGAAATCCGCCTGGCCAGACGCGCGGGAATTGCAGGATATGCCCGGCATCAATCCAAATGTCTTCATGCATCAGCTATCGGCGCGGTCACGGGCCGCTGCGGCGTACGTGGCCGACGTGGGCCAACATCAGATGTGGGCGGCGCAATCATTGGAATTGGATACGCACCAGCATTTCCTGACCTCGGGTGGGATGGGGGCGATGGGGTTCGGGTTGCCGGCCGCCATCGGCACCGCGTTGGCTTGCCCGGACCGCCCGGTGGTGATGATTGCGGGCGACGGTGGCTTTCAATTGAATATTCAAGAATTGCAGACGGTGGTGCGCAATCGGCTGCCGTTGAAGCTGGTGATCCTGAACAACCGGTGCCACGGTATGGTGCGCCAGTTTCAGCAAAGTTATTTTGGGGAGCGTTACCAATCCACGTTCTGGGGCTACTCCGCGCCGGATTTCACGCAGGTCGCACACGCTTATGGGATCGCCGCCGCCACGGTGGAGGAGCCGGCGAAGGTCGAGCAAGCCGTGGACGCGATGTGGCAGGACCC
>JBGOTY010000150.1:0-8199 GCA_041476745.1 Verrucomicrobiia bacterium
ACCATTGAGAGAATCGAGTCCTGACTCACCAGGTAAAATGGTGGAGCCCGTAGATCAGAGAGGCGCCGAGGTACCCGGTCACGCTTACCAACATGACACTCATCACCAAGATGAGGCGGAACCAGCACCTCAAGCGAAGTGAATTTCCGTTTCTGCGCGCAAACTCCAAGAGCGCAGCGACAAACACCGCCCACGCCGCAGTCGCTGTCCCAAACCAACGATGCCACGCGAGGATTTGGGCCGAGGTGCCACGGTAATTTGAGAACGCGGCATCGCACCAACCGAGCGTGGCGGCGACGACCGCGGCTGCCGCGCCGAGCATGACGCAGTAGCGAACGGTTTCCTTCCATGAATCCCTGCGGGTAAGCATCCACATGAACTCGGCTGGAAGCGCAACGATAAGCAGGGCGATGGGAAAATGCGTGGTGGGAGGATGGAACTGTCCGAGGTAACGGACGACTCGCTGGCGAAACGCCAACTGGGTGGCGGCATTCAGATTGACCGGCGACACAGTGGCAGGTGCGCCGGCTTCAATCCAGTATTTCACAATGTCCTTTTCCTCGCGCGTCAACGGCGGCGAACTTCCCTTCGGGTCGGGCATTTCGTTGTGCGCGAGCATTTGGTAAAGCTCCGATTGCGCCGGTTTGCCCGGCACGATCATCTTGGGGTTGGCGGCGACTCGGGCGAGGTCGAGGACGTAGCCGAACTTTTTTTTGGGCCGCGGGAGATCAGGGCCGTGGCACTCCACACACTTGGCTTGGAAGATTGCGTGAACCTGCGTGGCGAGCGACGGTGGTTCGTCAAGCAAGCGGTTTTCGGCGCCCCACACGCGAGAGACCGAAAGCATCAAAACCAGGGCGAGCGCCCCAACGCCGCCGCGCCTCACCATTATTGCCCCGGTGGCGGGCCTCGATGTTTTCCGCCGCCCATGTTTACACCGAGTTCCTTGTGGCTCGAATCCTTCAATTGCGAGATCTTGTCGATTTCCGCCCTGGCGGCGTCCGTCTTGCCGGCGGCAATGGCCTGCTTCAACAGGCCGATCTCCTTGATCAGGGCATCCAGGTTCTTGTGAAACGTGTCGAGGTACTTGGTTTGGTCCGCAGCCGCCAGCTTGTCCGACTTTGGCGGAGTGAGCGTCCGGGCCGTCTCCGCGTGTTTTTGCATCGTCGCCACGAGTTCCAGCGTGGACGCCTTCTGCGCCGGGTCGGCATATTGGCGGTTGATCAGGCGGAGACTGCGATTGATCGCTTCCATTTCGTTGTGGAGCGGAGAATCTTTTCCTGCCTGCGCAAATGTCCGGAGCGGCAGAAGGAGGGTAAGTGTGAGCACGACAAGAGCGGAGCGCTGGAGCGTTGTTTTCATAAAAATCACCCGACGAACGTTCAAATTAATGACTTAATTTGAGATGTGAAGCAAGAACAGAAAATCCTGCGGTCGCGACCTCGCCCAGCAAACTTCGCGAATCCCGCCTTATTCCCCTGGCGACTACCTTGCTTTCATCGTCCAGTCCGGGCCCTGGTAGTAGGAGGTGGCGCTTTCGCCAAAATGGACCCAACTCACGTGCCCATCCACGAAGACAGCATTACCCCAAGCGGTGCCCGGCTGGTGTGGCCCCTTATACTGCGGATAATCTCCATAGCTGTCCGCGAGGCTGAACGCATAATTCAACGCATAGTCACCCGCCAGGACCACCTTGGACGGGGTGTCGACATCGGCGATAGCCACGCCGGCCAGGCCGTTCGTCTGGTTGCCAATTTTCTGTCCATCGTTATTAAAATAGTAACTTGAGCCAACATCCTGGTACATGCTGAGGCCTCCGAGGCGGTCAGATGGGCAGCGCGCGGGCGACGATATGTTGGGGGCGAGATGAGATGGAGTCGTTGAGTAAACGTTCACATGGGTGACTTTGAGATAGGGGTTCAGCGGGCGGCTCGGACGATCATCCGCACCGGGCGGTGTGTCGAAGATCAAGTTGCCCGCCCATCGCCACATTTCCATACTTCCCGTTGACAATGAGTTTGGGAAGTGCCCCCAATCGTCAACATACATGGTGGCGGCGATTCCAATTTGACGGAGATTCGAGGCGCAGAGAGCACGGTTGCCACTCTCTCGGGCGCGTCCGAGAGCCGGCAGTAACATCGCCGCCAGGATCGCGATGATGGCGATGACAACAAGCAATTCGATGAGTGTGAACGCGCTGCGATGTCGCGCCATGCCACTCCTTTCAAGCTCAACCGTGTTACTGCGCAGCCTCTTTAGCCTGCAAGCTGAAGAGGCGTGAACTTGCGACTTCCCAGTGAGGAGACTACAAAAGAACCCACAGGTTATTCAAGTAATAACTTGTCGCCAAGGGCAATCGTCAACAGACTGTCGACACCTTCCTCGAATCCGCAACCATGCCTGAGAGACACCTCCTCATTTCTGGTCGCGGGATTTTACTTGGCGATGCCGGTGCCGGTCGGATTGGTGGCGGGGGCGGCCGACTCATGGATCGTTATTTGCGACGGGTCCGTAACTATCACTTGCGGCTTTCCGTGGGAGGCGGTGATCAAGCCGGTGACGCAGATGTTCTTTCCCATGAAAGTCGTCTCGGGGGGATCTTTGAACTTGGGCCGCACGGATGCCGGTATCACCACCGCGCAGGTCTGGTTGGGATAAGGGCGATCCAAATTCAAATAAGTGGACTTCTCTCGGGACGACTCGGCGTACTTTGCGCTCGCGACGGCGCCGCAGACGGTGTTGGTTTCCTGGAGATGCTGCAGGGCATCTTCCCCCGTGAGGGTTTTGACCACGTTGACGGCGGCAGACGCGGGCCCTGGATTCAGCGCGTGACCGGCAAGGCTCACGAGCAGACAGAGGAACATCTGGTGGAATCGTTGATGCTTGTGACATTCCATACGGGTGCGATCCTTCTGTACGATTGCTGGGGAGTGTACCTGAGTCATCGCCGGATACAATCGTTTCCTAATACTGCTGTGCCGTCGCCAGTTCGCCTGTCTGGTGGAGGCGGTGGAGCTTGACGCGCTGTCGCAAGTGCTCGAAGAAGAGATAGACCACCGGGGTGGTATAGAGGGTGAGGACTTGTGAGAACAACAGGCCTCCCACCACCGCGATGCCCAACGGTTGGCGCAGTTCCGAGCCGGTCCCGAGCCCGATGGCCAGCGGGACGGCGCCGAGGAGCGCGGCCATCGTGGTCATCATGATGGGGCGGAAGCGGATGACGCAAGCTTTGTAGATCGACTCTTCCTGGGTCAAGCCTTCCACGCGTTCGGCCTCAAGGGCAAAGTCGATCATCATAATGGCATTTTTCTTTACGATGCCCATCAGGAGAATGATGCCGATAAAGGAAACCAGCGAGAGATCAACGCCGAAGAGCATGAGCGCCAGCACGGCTCCGACTCCCGCCGAGGGGAGCGAGAGGAGAATTGTGATGGGATGAATCAGGCTCTCGTAAAGCATTCCCAACACGACATACACCGCGAGGAGCGCGGCGATGATCAGCAGGGGCATGGACGTCAGCGTGGCTTGAAAGACCTGGGCGGTGCCCTGGAAGCTGCCGCGCACGCTCGAGGGCATTCGCAGTTCTTGCGCGGCGCCCTGGATCAGCGTCGCCGCCTGGCCGAGGGACACACCGCTGGCGAGGTTGAAGGAAATGGTGACCGCCGGAAACTGGCTCTGGTGATTGACGGAAAGGCTGGTATTGCTTGTCGTGAATTTCGCAACGCTGGCCAGGGGCACTTGCCGCCCGGTGCTGGACTTCACGTAGATTTTGTTCAACGAAGCCGGATCCGACTGGTACTCGGGAGGGACTTCAAGGACGACGTGGTGTTGGTTGTATTGCTCGTAGATCGTCGCGACCTGGCGTTGCCCAAAGGCATCGTACAACGTGTTGTCAATCACCTGGGGAGAGATGCCGAGGCGGGCCGCCGCATCACGGTCGACGATGACGTTGGCTTGCAGCCCGCTCATTTGCTGGTCGCTGCCGACATCCCTCAGATCCTTGATTGTGCGGAGCTTGTCCACCAGCAGCGTGGACCAGTGGCTGAGTTCGCCCATGTCACCCGCCTGCAAGGCGTATTGGTACTGGGCCTTGCCGAGCCGGCCACCGACCCGAATATCCTGAATGGCTTGCAGAGACAGAGTAATGGCCGGCACGTCCGCCATTTTGCGGCGGAGCCGATTGATGACCTCGCCCACATGCACTTTCCTTTGCGAGAGCGGCTTGAGTGTGATGAACATGCGGCCGTTGTTGACGGTTGAATTGCCAGAGGCGGCCCCGATGAACGAACCCACCGTAGCAACCGCCGGGTCGGCGAGGACGACGCGGGCCACTTGGGCCTGAAGTTGGGCCATCGTGGCGAAGGAGATGTCCTGGGCCGCATCGGTTACCCCGATCATCACGCCGGTATCCTGCTGCGGGAAGAACCCCTTGGGCACGATGACGTAGAGCCAAACGGTCGCGATAATTGTCGCCGCCGTGACCAGCAACATGAAGCCCTGGTGGCGCAAGACCCATTTGAGCCCATGCTCATAGCCGGCCAGCAGCCAATCGAACGCTCGCTCACAGACCCGATAGACGCGCCCCGGCTTCCCGTAGGCGGATTCCGGTTTCAGAAAACGCGAGCACATCATCGGGGTCAGCGTGAGCGAAATCACCCCCGACACCAGGATGGCAAGGCTGAGCGTAACCGCGAATTCGTGAAACAAACGTCCGATCAATCCACCCATGAACAGCAGGGGAATGAACACCGCCACAAGGGAGGTGCTGATGGTGATCACGATAAAGCCGATCTGCCTGGCGCCCTGAAGCGCCGCTTGCAGGGTGGTGTCACCCTTCTCGATAAACCGAAAGACATTCTCGATGACCACGATGGCGTCGTCGACGACGAAACCGACCGAAATGGTAATGGCCATCAAGGACAGATTGTCCACGCTGTAGTGCAGCAAATACATGATACCGAAAGTACCGGCGAGCGCCAGTGGCACGGTGACGCTGGCGATAAATGTGGGCCAAAACCGCCGCAGAAATAGAAAGATCACCATGACGACCAGACTGATACTGACAGCCAGGGATATTTCCACGTCGTTGACCGAGGCGCGAATCGTGGTGGTGCGGTCGCTGAGTATCGAGAGCTTCACGGTCGGCGGGATCCAGCGCTCCAGTTGAGGCAGTTGCGCCTTGATTCGGTCCACGGTTTCAATGACGTTCGCGCCCGCCTGCTTAAAGATGATGACCAACACCGCCGGCTTCGTGCCCGACCAGCCGCCCAGCAAGTTATTCTCGACGCCCGCAACCACTCTTCCCAAGGAACTGAGTTTGATGGGAACGTTGTGTCGTTGCGTCAAGACCAGCGAACGAAAGTCGCGGGCATCCACCAGTTGATCGTTGCTGATAATCGTATAGGACATCCGTTCGCCATCCAGGCTGCCCTTGGGAAGGTCGACGGCCACCTGTCCGAGAAATGTACGGATGTCTTCGAGACTGAGGCCGGTTGAGGCCAGCGCCGCGGGGTTGACCTGGACGCGCACGGCGGATTTTTCCGCGCCCGTGATGATGACCTGGCTGACCCCTTCGACCTGACTGAGCTTTTGTCCGATGATCGTATCGCCGTATTCAAAAATCTGCTGGGCCGGCAAGGTATCAGAAGTCATCGCCAATACCATGATCGGCGCGTCAGCCGGGTTCACTTTGTGATACGTCGGCGGATTGGGAAGGTCGAGGGGCAATTCGCTGGAAGCGGCATTGATCGCGGCCTGCACGTCGCGCGCCGCGCCGTCGATATTACGATTCAAATCGAACTGGATGGTCACCGAACAACCGCCAAGCGTGCTGATGGAAGTAATCTCCGACACGCCGGAGATTTGGGCGAGGCGACGTTCCAGCGGAGCCGCCAGGGCGGAAGCGACCGTGGCCGGTTCCGCGCCCGGCAAAGACGCCGAGACGGAAATCATGGGATAGTCAACGCGCGGGATCGCCGCGACCGGCAGAAAATGATAGGCCACGATTCCCATCAGGAAGAGCCCCGCGGCCAACAGGGACGTCCCGGCGGGCCGGTGGATGAATGGCTCGGAAACGTTCATGACGCCGGGGGAGGCAGGACTTCGCTTTCCAGTTCGCCCGCGCTGGCCAAGCCGGCGGAAGCGCGCCAGCGGCGCACCCATTTTTCGCATCGATCCATGTACAGATAGATTACCGGCGTTGTGTACAACGTGAGGAATTGGGACAGGAGCAGGCCGCCGACAATGGAGATCCCCATCGGACGGCGCAGTTCCGAGCCGGTGCCCGTTTCCAGCGCCAATGGCAGCGCGCCGAGCAATGCGGCGGCCGTGGTCATCATGATTGGACGAAACCGCAGGAGGCAGGCCTGATAGATCGATTTCTCCGGCGGCAATCCCTCCACGCGTTCGGCTTCCAGCGCGAAGTCGATCATCATGATCGCGTTCTTCTTGACGATACCGATCAGCAGGACGACCCCGATCAGGGCGATCATCGAGAAGTCGATGCGGCAGATCAACAGCGCCAGCAGCGCTCCCACGCCCGCCGAAGGCAGAGTGGAGAGGATGGTGATCGGATGAATGTAGCTCTCATAGAGCACACCCAGGACGATGTAGATGACCACGACGGCTGCCAGGATCAGGAAGGGCTCGCTTTTCAGTGAGGTCCGGAATTCCGCGGCACTGCCGGAGAACCTCGTCAAGACCGTTTCCGGCAAGGCGATTTCCTTTTCGGCGCGTTGAATAGCGTTAATCGCTGTGCCCAGCGAACTGCCGGGACGCAGGTTGAAGGACAAGGTCACCGCCGGGAATTGACCTTCGTGAACGATCGCGAGCGCCGCGGTCGTCGTACGCAAATGGGTGAACGCGCTTAGCGGCACCATTTGGCCGGTGGAGGACTTGACGTAAATCTTGTTCAGCGACGATGGCGTAAGTTGGAAGTGAGGTTCGGCTTCGAGAATGACGCGATACTGGTTGAGTTGGGTGAACATGATCGACACCTGTCGTTGTCCGAAGGCGTCGTAGAGCGTGTCGTCGATGGCCTGCGGCAGAACGTTCAGGCGCGCGGCGGTGGCCCGGTCAACATCGATGCTCAGTTGCAGGCCACCGGCTTGTTGGTCGGTGGCCAGGTCGACCAGATCCGGCAGGGTGCGCAGCTTGTTGAGTAACTTCGTCGACCATTGAGAGAGTTCGGCTTCATCGGCGTCCTCCAGCGTGTATTGATACTGGGTGCGGCTGACGCGGCTGTCGATCTGAACGTCCTGCACGGCTTGCATGAAAAGCGCGATCCCCTCGACGTCTTTGGTTGCGTCGCGCAAGCGATCGATGATTTCGCTGGCGCTGGCCTTGCGTTGGTTGCGGGGTTTGAGATTGATGTAGAGATGGCCGGTATTGGCCGTGGCGTTGACCGTGCCCGCCCCCACGAACGAGGCCACGCTGACGACATCCGGATCCTTGCGCACGATATCGGCGATGAGCCGCTGGCGTTCGACCATGGCTTTGAAGGAGATGGATTGCGCGGCGTCGGTTTCACCGACGATCAGGCCGGTGTCCTGTTGCGGTAACAGGCCCTTGGGGATGATGACATAAAGCCAAATCGTGATGACCAGGGTCGCAATGGCAACCATCAGAGTCAGTGGCTGGTTTTTTAGCACCCACTTGAGGCCGCGGTCATACCAATCCAGCATGCCCTGGAACATTCGCTCCGTCAGGCGATAAAAGAGGCCTTGTTCTCGGTTTTTTTCCTGCTTCAACAAGCGGCTGCACATCATGGGAGTGAGGGTGAGCGAGACAATGGCGGAAACCGCCACCGCTACGCTCAAGGTAATGGCGAATTCCCGGAAGAGCCGGCCGACGATGCCGGTCATGAACAGCAGGGGAATGAAGACGGCGATCAGCGAGATGCTCAGCGAAATAACTGTGAAACCGATTTGCTTGGCGCCCTTCAGCGCGGCCTCCAGTGGCGGGTCCCCGGCTTCGATGAAGCGGACGATGTTCTCGATCATCACGATGGCGTCATCCACCACGAAGCCGGTGGAGATCGTCAGCGCCATCAGCGAAAGGTTGTCGAGGCTGAAGCCTGCGAGATACATCACTCCGAAAGTACCGACGATCGAAAGCGGCACGGCGACACTGGGAATGATCGTGGCCGCGACGCTGCGCAGAAACAGGAACATCACCATGACGACCAGGGCGACCGTGAGC
>JBGOTY010000151.1:0-8181 GCA_041476745.1 Verrucomicrobiia bacterium
CACGTCGTACGCATTCGGGTTTTGCAGCCGCAAGTACACGATCAACACGCAGCCCGTCTCGGTCTTTCCCACGGCGGCCTCGGTCAACTGCACCACGTAATTCGTTCCGCCGTATGTCTGGACGACGTGCGGTTCGCTGAATTCCTTCGCCTCGCGAATCCGCAGCATCGCCAGCAATCCAAGGCTCACGCCAATGGTCGCCACGGCGATCGCCGCCACCGAAATCTGGATGCGCCGGCTCACAGCGCCCGCACCGCCAGATTCAGGATTCCAATCACGGCGATGCCAACCGCGAAACTCGCCAGCACCAACAGCTTTCCGTGCTTGATCAATTCCCCGAACACCGCGTGCGCCGCCAGGAAAAAGAATCCACCACCCGCGTGCGCCAGCACCGCCCCAAGCCAGAATGTTGAAATATCGCGCAAAAAGAAAATCCCGAGCACCCCTCCCAACAACGTCGTCGCCTCCACCGCCGCGACCCACGCCACGGTCTTCACGGGCGCGAATCCCGCACCCAGCAACAGCGCGCCGAGCGCCAGGCCCTCCGGCACCTTGTGCACGCACACCGCCAGTAGCAGTGACAAGTCCACCCGCGCGCCCATCGCGTGCCCCTGCGCGTGACCGCCGGCCTCGTGTCCCGCCGCCAGCGCCACGCCGTCCATTGTGCTGTGAAACGCCAGGGCAATCACCAGCGCCGTGGCGATTTCACTGAACCGATGCGTCGTCGCCTCGTCGAAATGGCTCGCCGCGCACGCGGGACAAACATGATAGACAAACTTACTGATGAACCAGAACACGACATAGCCCGAGCCGAACGCCAACGCCAGCTCCCACCAATTCATGGCCTCCCAACTTTCCGGCAGGATCGAGAAGACCGTCACGCCGAGCAGCGTGCCCGCCGCCAGGCTGATCAGCGCGCAAAGCCGAACATGCGAAAGGCCGGCCAATGCGCTCAACGTCCCGCCGCCGACAGCGAGCAGAAACGCCGGCACGACACGCCAGAAAACTGCCATGGTATCCTGCACAAACCTCCTTAACGACCGGCCACCAACGGTGACATGGCCCGTCGCGCTACGGCGCGGCCGGGTTCGACTCTGTCCAGCGCGTCTGTAGCTCGGCCTTCGCCTGGTCCGCATACGCGCGGACGTTGTCATCGATGAACGACGATCGCAAACTATCCAGCACCCGAATCCGCCGCGGATAATCCGGCTTGAAATGCGGTGGCGCTGGCACCGCGGCCACCGGTGCAAAACTCACCGGAAAATTCGGGTTGGCGAGTCCGTCCACCGCGGCGTAGAGGACTCGCGCATCCACGTTCCGGTCCGCGGCCACTCCGCGCAAGAGCTGTTCCGCGTCGGGATTGACCTCCAGCGTGGCTGCGAGATAGCGCGTCGCCTCCACCAGATTGGGCAACGTCAGCGCTCCCGAATGCCACACCCGCGTCAACGTTACCGCCTGATCCTGGTCGGCCAGCAGCGCCAAGGCTTCCAGTGCCCGACGATTGTTCCGCAATGCCATCCTTTCCAATTGGGGCAGCGCGGCCGTATCCGCTCCGGCCACCACTTGCACGATCCAGCTTTCGGATGCGACCTCAGGAGTGGTGGATTGCGCTTCGCTCAACCCGGGCACGAAGGGAATACGGCGATGGGACTCAACCGCGGCCTGCATCTCCAGATTGCTATTGAGGGTCGAAGCGGTCTCCTTCAGGCGCCGGACTTCGGCGTTGAGCCGCGCATTCTCCTGCTGTAATAGACGGATCTGCTCGGATTCCGTGGCGAGGTCGGAATTCGTGGCGGGCGAGGCCCCGCTACGCGCATGCGGTGAACCTTGCAGATAAAACAGGCCGATCGCCGCAATGACCGCCGCCCCCGTCCATAATCCAATTGAAAATGCCGCCGCCGGTTTCATATTCCGAGCGATCTCCTGCGTGGCCACTATAGCCGCGCCCGGCCCGGTGCGGAAGCGAAATTCTGCCACGACAGGCCGAAGGCGCGCCGGAGTGCCTGCGCCTCTCCCTCAAGCCGCCGTGCCGCCAGGTCTATTTCGGCGTTGGCTTGGTATCAACTGCGGGAGGCACCGCGAGCTGGTTCGTCGAATCTGCGGAAGGCGCGAGTGCGTTGGTCGCTCCCGTTTCCGAGGGTTGCGCAATTCCCGCTGGCGTTTCTTCCGTAAGCTTCTTTCCCCAACGGGTGCGGTCGGCAAGAAGAATGTGGTCCGCCGTGGGCGCCATATAGGCTTTCAGTGGGAAATCTGACCGGAGTTGGCCTTGGTACAACCCCGCCCAGCCCTTGTACTCGCCCCTGAAAACTTCGCTCTGTCGTTTCGTATCGAGCAAATACGGTGTAAGAAACATGAACTGAACACCTCTTGGGGCGACGAAATCACTAATCTGGTAAAACTCGTCAACGGTCATCGGCAACCACACGGTGCGGCGGTCACCGTCCCAGGCCATGGACCACGGCAGATCGCTGCAGCCCAACTCATTGGGCTCGAAGAAATTTGCGATTGCGCGTGTAACAGGTGGAATGTACGGCGGATACGGGTACGAGCCGGGCCGGGGCGGCAGTATCGTGAAGATCATTGGCGAAACATTCAATGCTACGAACGCACCAACAGCCATTCCGCGGGTCAACTTGATGCGAAAAGGAATGCGATCCAGCAAGAGGTAGAAAAACGCCACCCCAAAGATTGCAACGAGCGGGAGGAGCAAGACGAGCAGATTGCCGCCGCCCACCTCGGGGCCGATACGCTCGGGGTCGGAGCCGATCAGTGACATGGCGAAGATGGCGGCGGCGATCGCTCCCAGCAATACGCCGCGCAATCGTGTCGCGTCGCGCCGACGGAAGCCGTACATCAGGCCGACGCCAAAGAAAAACACCAGAAAGTCGGAACCGACGAGCCGCAGGTTGGTGAGCAGATTCTGGCGCGCGTTGCTCAAGAACTTTGAGGTGATCGGTCGGAGGGAGTAGGCGTCCGTCAAATCAGGTTTATAGGAACGCTGCAGCGCTTCACCCTGAATCGTTCCGGAACGCTCGATCAGGCTGTACTTGGCAAGGCCAAGGAAACTGCCGGAAACCCGTTCGTTGCGCACCAGCCACGGGGTGATGACGGCCAGGAACACCACCACGTACACGCCAGCCCACATCGCGGCCGCACGACCACGAAAGATGCGTGCGGCATAGATCGCCAGCGGAACCAGAAAAAAACCTGCGAGGTAGCGCGTCAAAAAGCACAGCCCCAACAACACCGCACTGCCAATGGCCAACGCCACCACCGCACCCGTTACCCGCGCCGGCGCTGCGTTGGCGGCCTCGCCCTCCGCCAGTTCGGGCGAATTCAGCCGGCCATCGGCGAGGAACAAACAGTACACCGCCAGCAAGAGCAGCAACATGAGCAGGTTCGTCGGCAATCCCGACACGCCGTACGACCACAGCGTATCGGAGAAGAGCATCAACCAGCCCACCATGGTGGCGACGCGGCTGTCAAAAAGCCGCTTGGCCCAGAGGTACACGACCAATATAGTCGCCAGCAGGCAAAGCTGGTTGAACGGTAGAATGCCCCAGCGTTCGGCTGGAAAAATGTGATCGGCTTCGTTGTACTTGAACACGCTCTTGGGCAGAATCTTGAACACTTCCGCCAGCAGAAATGGATAGAGCGGCGGGTTGGAAATGTCGGGATGCTGGTTGATCAGCCGAGCCTGTGTGTTCGTATTCCCGATGTCCCAACCGTTTTGTTCCAGTTGCCATAGGCTCAGGGGGCGAATGACGTGTGTTGTAAAACCCTCACCGCGGGCGATGTTGCGCGCCAACTGGGCCATGTCGATCGATTCGCGCTTGCCGAGGCCGTTGCGGAACTGGCTGGCGGTGTAGATGGGACTCAAAACGGCCGCCAGCAGGACCAGGGCCGCCCACTGGATGATCTTTTTGCCACGCCCCATCTCAATTTGAAAAACCGCCGACTGAACCGATGTTTCGGGTGCCCCTGTTGGTCGTGCCATATGTATGCTCCTGTTGTCTGCTTCGCTCTTCGCTACAGATTCTCGAGTCCGTATTCCTTCAACTTCCGATGCAGCGTGCGGCGGCTGATGCCGATCCTTTGCGCCGCCTTCGTGCGGTTGCCGTCCGTCTCCTTCAACGCCTGGACAATCAACTGCCGCTCGGCGTCCTCAACGGTCATCCCCGCGCGCACGACGTTGATCTTTGTCGGGTCCGCGCCACCGCGGATTCCGGCCGGTACGTCGCGCACCGTCAGGCGCTCGCCGCGGACCAACACGACCATCTGTTCGATGGCGTTGCGCAGCTCGCGCACATTGCCCGGCCAGTCGTACGCCAGTAGCATGTTCATTGCTTCCGGCGTCAACTCACGCACCTGCTTGCCGTTCTCACGGCTGAATTCATCAAGGAACGACTTCACCAGCAATGGGATGTCGTCCCGTCGTTCGCGCAGCGGTGGGAGGTCCACCGTCACGACACTAAGCCGATAGAACAAATCATCGCGGAACTTTCCCTCGCTGACGAGCTTTTTCAAATCCTTGTTGGTGGCCGCTACCAGACGCACGTCCACCTGCAGCGTCTTGGCGCCGCCCACCCGCTCGAAGGCCCGTTCCTCGAGCACACGCAACAATTTGACCTGGATTTGCGGTTCCAACTCCCCGACCTCGTCAAGGAACAGAGTTCCCCCATCCGCCAGCTCAAATCTCCCAATCCGCCTCTCCACCGCCCCCGTAAACGCTCCCTTTTCGTGACCGAACAATTCGCTCTCCAAGAGCGAGGTCGGCAGCGCGGCCGCATGGACGGCGATAAACGGCCCATTCTTGCGAGGACTGAGATTATGGATGGCCTTCGCGATAAGTTCCTTGCCTGTGCCTGTCGCGCCACTGATCAACACCGTGGCGCGACTCGGCGCGACCTGCTGAATCGTCTCGAAGATCTGGCGCATCAGCGCCGATTCGCCGATGATGTTCTCGAGGCCATACTTCTGGTCAATTTGCTCGCGCAGATTGGCGTTCTCAGCCTCGACGCGGCGGCTGTTGAGCGCCCGCTGAATGACCAGCTCGAGTTCGTCGAGGTTTACCGGCTTCGTGATGTAGTGATACGCGCCCACCTGCATCGCCTGCACGGCATTTTCGATCGACCCGTAGGCGGTCATCATGATACACACCGGTGGGTTGGTTAGTGAGAGTGCCCGACGCAATAAACCCATGCCATCCACCCCGGGCATACGCAGGTCCGTCAGCATTACGTCCACGGGCGTTGATTCCAGCGCCTCCACGGCCTTTTGAGAGTCTTCCGCCAGCAGCACATCGTAACGGTCATGCAAGGCGCGCTGGAGTCCCTCGCGGGTGTTGCGCTCGTCGTCAACGATCAGAATCGTTGGTTGTTTCGCCGTCATTTCGTGATCGCTTCATTCCGCGACGCTTCCAACAGGCGCGTCCGCTTCTCGTGTATGGGAAGCTTGACGCGAAACGTCGTCCCCCGGTCCTTGTCGCTCTCGATTTCAATCGTGCCGCCGTGCTCGCGCACGATGCGCTGCACGATCATCAGCCCGAGGCCCGTGCCATTCTCTTTCGTGGTGAAGTACGGCTCAAAAAGCTGACCAATCTCCTCGGGGGCGATGCCGTGCCCGCTGTCGATAAACGAAACAACGACGTGCGTCTGATTCGCTTCCGTGCGAATACGCAGGATGCCCCCGGAGCGCATCGCTTGCAGCGCGTTCTTGATGATGTTGTAGAACGCCTGCTTGAGCTGGGCGCGATCCAGCAGGATACGCGGCAAACCAGGCGCCAACTCCTGCTCGACGAGAATGTCGCGGTCGCTAATCTCACGCTCCAGCAACGTGAGCGTGTCGGCGATCACATCATTCACTGTGGTCGGTTGCAACTCCGGTTGCGTTGGCCGGATCGCCCGCAGAAATTGGTTGATGATCTGGTCGAGGCGGGTGATTTCGTCGCGGGCTACGCGCAGGTCCTCCCACAGCCGTTCACCCTCCGCCGTAGGCAACTTTTTCAACTCGCGCTCCATGAGTTGCAGGTGAATGTTGAGCGAGTTTAGCGGATTGCCGATTTCGTGCGCGACGCCTGCGGCCAGCAAGGTAATCGCCGAGAGTTTCTCCGACTCGATGGCGTTTGCGGCGCGGTGGTGGGATTCGGTCACGTCGCGCAAGATGATCGCCATGCCCGTGACCACGGAGTTTTGTTCGTCCGCTACGGGCACAATATAGAAACTGAGGAAACGCTGTTGCGGGTAGAAGACTTCCAATTCGTGGGTGAACACTTTTCGCCACTCGTCCCTGTCCGCGGACCAGATCTTCTGCCAGTCAATATCGCGGAGATAATTCGAGAGCGGTTCGCCGACAGCCCGCTCGGGATCAATGCCCAGCAGTTGGCCCGCAGCGACATTGAGATACGTGATCCGTCCCTCGGCGTCGGTAACGATGATGCCTTCCTGAATCGTATTAAAGAGCGTTTCAAGAAAGCCCTTCTCGCGGGCCAGCTTGAGCACGACGCTCTGCAAACTCTGCGGGTCAACCCGCTCGATGCGGCCGATCAACTTATCAAGAAAGGATGTCTTCACTGGAATCGACTGCGAGTGTATTGTGCAACTACGTCACAGTTTGGAATTTTTTCGCCTTTGACAGGCCCGGATACGTGTGTCAACATGACGCGAAATAACAGCATTTTCAAGCGCAAATCCTGGGAAATTTAGATGAATGTTGATAAAGCCTACGATAGCTTGCTGGTTCCTAACAATTCCAAGCTCGCCCTCGTTGTCCTGGATGGACTTGGCGATATTGCCACAGAGGCAACCAGCTTTCGTACACCCTTGGAAGCCGCCCGTACCCCAAACCTTGACGCCCTGGCCAAGCGTTCGACGCTTGGCCGCATGACCCCGGTCGCCCCGGGCATTACCCCGGGCAGCGGCCCGGGACATCTCGGGCTGTTCGGTTACGATCCGCTGGAATTTGAAGTCGGCCGCGGCGTCATTGAAGCCCTCGGGTTGGGTATTGATCTCAAGCACGGTGATGTCGCTGCTCGCGCGAATTTCTGCTCGCTCGACGCGAAAGGCATCGTGACCGACCGCCGCGCGGGGCGCATCGACACCAGGATTTGCGAAGCGCAGTGCGCGTTGCTCGCCGGCAAGATCAAGAAAATCGGCGACGTCGAGGTGATCATCAAACCCGGCAAAGGCCACCGCTTCGTCGTGGTGTTCCGGGGCAAGGGACTCGAAGGCCCGCTCAACGACAGCGACCCGCATCGCGAAGGTTTGCCCATTGCCGTCGTCAAGCCGCAGAATAAATCCGCAAAGGCCGCGAAAACGGCGAAGGTCATCGCGGCGTTTTACAAACAGGCGCTGCCGCTGCTGAAGGGCTGCAAGCCAGCCAACGGCTTCCTGCTTCGCGGCATCGCGCATCAACCGAAAATTCCGCTGTTTGCGGAGCGTTACGGACTCAAGGCCGCCGCGATTGCCATCTACCCGATGTACAAAGGTCTCGCCCAACTCGTCGGCATGAAGAAAGTCGAAGGCCCATCGACCGTACAGCAGGAGTTCGACGCGGCAGTCGATGCCCTCAAAGCCTACGATTTCGTTTTCGTCCACGTGAAAGGGACTGACATGTACGGCGAGGACGGCAATTTCGATGGGAAGGTCAGGGCCATCGAAGAAGCCGATGCCGCGCTCGGCGTGCTCCTGCCGGCAGTGGATGTGTTGGCCATCACCGGCGACCACAGCACACCCGTGCCGGTGAAGGGGCACAGTTGGCACCCGCAACCCGTAATGATCTGCGGCGAGATTGCCGGTTGGGATGGTCAGGACCGTTTCACCGAACGCAGCGCCAATACCGGCTCCCTCGGTGTCTTCGAAGCGAAATACCTCATCCGCTACATGCAAGCCAACGCCAGGCGTCTGGATAAATTCGGGGCGTGATGTCGCCGCTGGTGATAACGGTGCCCGTCACACCACCCTTTACTCCCCGCTGAACTGCCGATCGCCGGCGTCGCCCATGCCGGGGACGATGTAGCCGCGGTTGTTGAGGTGGGAATCGACCGCGCCAAGGTAAATCTCGACGTCGCGGTGCGCTTCGGAAAGTTTGCGGATGCCTTCGGGCGCGGCGAACAGGCCGAGGTATTTGATCTTTCTGGCGCCCCATTTCTTCAACCGCGCGACGGCGACGCAAGCGGAGCCG
>JBGOTY010000152.1:0-8144 GCA_041476745.1 Verrucomicrobiia bacterium
ACCGTGCTTGCGCCGGGCGAGAAATTCGCACCCGCCCGCCGCGTTTCGGGCCACCACGCAAAACGCTCCCGCAGTAAACTTTCATCATCAACCGTCACGTCCATCTTTGCTTGCGGCCACGGCTCATGGCTCACCCGGAACATTCGCCGCAACCCGTGCCACTGCGTGAAGGCCACGTACCGTTCTAGTAAAGACTCGTCGAGACTGCCGCGTTCACAAGGCGCGAAACATGTCTTACTGTCCCGCTCCGCTCGGTATGAGAATCTTTTCCCGCCGCTCGTCACACAACCCTGCATTACTCGCTCGCCACGTTCATACTCGATTCTTCCGAATCGATACGGCAACCCGAACAACGGCGGCCCCAGCCAGGTCGCGATCCGCTTCGGCACCCACTCGGCTAGAAAGAAGATTCCTGTCTCACTCCCGTGCCGTACGTAGGTACGCACATTCAGAAACTCGTGGTTCGCAAACCAGCGCCCCACCCAGTTCGTCATGCTCCCGCCGAAGGCAAAACGCAATCGCTCCTGCGAAAACGCCACCACGCTCACGTACGCTTTCCCATTACGTACGTCCAAGGGAAACGGCACCTCCGTCTGCAAGCGCGCCGGCTCCACTTCATAATGTATGAACAACACACTCATCCACGCCCCGTGAAAGAGCGGACCATTCATCCGTAGGTGTCCTCACACAATCACCGGTGGTTTCGCGTGTTCCTTCCCGCGCCGCCGGCTCGTTGAAAGAACGTACAGGTTGAAGAAGTGCATGACGCCGAGGACGACCAGTACCAAACCCACCTTCGTACTCAGGAACTCGATCGCCTCCTGCAAATTTGCCGGCTTCTCCCCGTACTTCAGCGCCAACGTCACATACCCGATGTTGATCAGGTAGAACCCGACCACCAGCAGATGATTCACCGAATCCGCGATGGGCTCGTTCCCCAGAAATGCATCCACCAGGAAAATCCGCCCGTTCTTGTGAAGCGTCTGCGCCACCCACAACGTCAGGGCCACACTGATCACCACGTAAAAAACATACGTCCAGACCACATACATATTCATACCGGCTCCTTTCCGTGGCTAGTGCCACCTTCTTGTCAGACTCTGCAACCTCAGTTCATTCTTGTTCTCCGCGACGATCCACCCCAACAACCCGCACACACTAAAACCAATCGCCTGGAGTACCCCGTGCGTCCTTGCCATTTGCGGAATGGCAACCCACACTGCGCCGAAGAAATCAGCCAGTGCGTAGGCACCCGCGTAAATCATCGCCACGACCGCCGAGATTGCCGACACTCCCAACAACACACGTGCTGTGAAAGGTTCGATTCCTCTCAAGTTCCGCAGCAACCAGACGGCCATCATCACCAAAGCAGTGACGAGCAAGGTGGCTCCCGTCAATCTCAACTCCCGCATGTGGAGCACATACCCGGTTGCCAACAGTGGCGATCCACCCACCGCGCAGAAAGCCAGAATCCATTTCCTCTTTCGGCCTTCATCTCGCATCCTTGCCACGACTTCCCCCGCCATCAGCGGTGTCACGAACGCTGCAAAATGAAAATGTACCGCCACCAAGATCACGAGCGGCTCCCGGAACCCCAGCGGCTGCATTCCCCAACGCGATTGCAGCAACCCGACTCCGCCCACCACCAATCCGATCATCGCCACAACGCGACAGATCTCGCCAAGATGTTGCGTCAATGGAGCGATGCGCGTCCGGAACCGCCACAACCCGCCGACGGCAATCCAGATACACATCGTCAGCCACGGTATCACCAGCATCCCGGCGATGATTCCGGTCGGAGCCAGAAAGGAGATCACCACGCCTACTCCTGCAATCAACAGCAACCACGGACTGTCCACACCCACGAGCTGGAGTCCCAACGGCACCACTACGAGCGGTCCCAGCAGAAAAAGCTTCTCAATCGTGCCGATTCCACGGTTTGGATCCCAGGGAGCCAAAGCGACACCGCCCCACAGAGCGCCTCCGATGGCAACATGGAGAAGCTTCGCTTTCATCCGTTGCCTCCACCGGCCATTCGCCAATGCCAGATAATCAACAACCAGTACGTCGCCGCCATCGCGCAGAACAATGCCGTAAGCAATGCGTGCCCGACTGCGAATTGCCGGCCCTTCGGCCAATCGGCGTGTTCGTAGTAAAGGAAGTCCACCGCGACGCGAGCTGTCCAATACGTGGCGATAAATGCCGCGAGACCAAGCGCCGCCCGAATGCCTTGTAACATGTCCCCATGCAAGAGAAGTGTCAGCAGACCGAAGGCGGTGATCGTCAATATCGCAAACGCCCCGTGGACCCACATCAATTTGCGGTTGAACGAACTCAGCCGCGGCAACTCTTCAACCCAGTGCAATCGCCACGGCACTTGGAAACTCGCGATAAGCACAACGAAGTGGCCGATGCCCGCCAGCCAGAGCAATACACTCAGTAGTTCCTTCATGGTATCACCCTCCAGGCTGCCAATGTGAAGACTACGCCCAAGTAGGCGAACAAGAACGTGAAGACATAGTGCGCCAGGCGATTCTGCGTCTTAACCTGCTCGTCGTAATAGCCGAGTTGCACGACAATTCGCGGAAGCCAAAATGCTGCCATCAACAAACTGAGAAACCGTCCCAGCCCCGGCCCGCTCGCCAGTTCTGGCGCAAACCACACGCTCAACGCGCCCAACCCAATCAATACGCCTACGATGTACACGGCGTGCACAATGAAAATCTGGCGGACAATCGTCGACACTTTCACCAGATTCTCGCCGTATCCCAGCTTCCCGGGGATGAACAGGTTCGCCGCCGCAATTACCCACTGAATGATTCCTGCCGCCCAGATATACGGTACCAGTCGATTCATGATCGTTCTCCTTTCAGTTAACCGCTCCAAGCACGCGCAGGAACGGAATCACCACGCGTTCGATGAACGGGGGATGAAACAGCCAGAATGCCGGTCCGGCCACGATGATCCAGGTCATCAGCCGCTGGCAGACGACACTGGGTCCGCAACCCCGGCGCTGCCATTGTCTCTCAAGCAACATTCCCAGTCCCTGCAGCGCGAAATACAATGTCGGCAACCCAAACCCGGCCCGCGCTGGCACCGAGATCACCAGTTCATGCAGTGCGCCCGACGCCAAAAACACGCCGAATGTCGCCACGCCCACACCGTAGCGACGACGGAGCGGTGCAAACCACAGTACCTGCGCGAGATCACGAAAGGCTGTGTTCCACCGCGCACTCCAAAAATCTCGCAGGGAATTTGCCAGAATCGGTGTGTGCATGATTGGCGGCACCCGCCACGCCAGCGCCAACAAGTGCATCACCCCAAAATGCAGCAGGAATGCCAGCCCAACCCAACCGACCCAGCCAACCAGCAGACTTTGATTGGTGGGTAGCCGACGCGCCACCCCCCAGACCAACAGCGCACCCAAGGCGGTCTTGGCGCCCGCAAATATCCACTCCAGAGGTCGTGCGTCATATCCCGCGCGCGCAAAAGTGCTCGGCGACATCCCGGGCCACAACAGCCAAAAGCCGAAACTGCGTCCGACCCCCATCTGCAGCCCGCCGCGCCGCGCGCGAATCCACGTGATCCATTTGAGACCAAAGAAGAGGGCCGCTACCAGGCTCCACATCCACTCCCAGGCCGGCAGCGTTCCGCCCATTGCGACAGCGAGTCCCAGACCACACCCTCCCGGCAACCACTCCCACGCCCGGTACACACGCGCGCTCGCAACTGCACAGGCTCCTCGCAGGCAATATCGCCGGGCTGCGACCCGGCGGTAGCCGCGATCGAGCAGGCGCGTGACACCGGGGACGCGGCTTATGGCCCACAACGGCCAGGCCCACCAGACGTGCCGCGCCAGGTAAACCACTGCGCGGGCGCCACCGATCGTCTCACCGCCGCTGGTCACGAGCTTCATCTCGTCTGCCGGTTCCGACAACGGGGCGAACCGGAATCCGTGTTTCCCAAGCCAGCGTTCGCCACGCCGCGCCCAAGTCGTGCAGAATCGGCATTCGGCATCGTAGAACACGCATCCGCCACTTGTATCAGTTATTTCTGTAATAACAGAATTCATGGTCCAAAAAAATCAGCGCAGGAGCGCCCCTACCTTTCCGCCCATCTTCATAAGTTTCCGCAACGTCGCCGGCGGGAGTTTTCCCACATCCGCGTAACACGCCGAGGCGGCCTCGAAGAATTCGAGCATCTTCGCCAGTTGTTCCCGCGCGTATTCGTCTTCTTTGCCTCCGCCCCGCCCCTCTTCCACCGCTTCCCGTAGCAACCCCATCGTCGGCTCCACTTCGCGCCGCATGCGCTCATGGATAACAATCTGGAAGAGCGCCCAGACGTCCTTGTGGGTCTCGAAATGATCGCGTCGATCTCCCAGGACATGCTGCACTTTCACCAGCCCCCAATTCTGCAATTCTTTCAGGCTGGTGCTGACGTTGGAGCGGGCCACGGACAAGGTCAGGGAAATCTCCTCCGCGTTCAGCGGCTTCGGCGAAACGAACAGCAGCGCGTGCACCTGGGCGACGGTGCGGTTGATCCCCCAGCGGGTCCCCATCTCGCCCCAGTGCAGGATGAACTTTCTTGTGAGCGGCGTCAGCTTCATTTCTGTTATGACAGAAATTACAGAATTAAATGCAGAATGTCAAGCGGCTTTTTTTGCGCCGCCTCCATGATTCGCGCGGCGCGTGAATTCCTCTTTCTGCTTTCCTTGCGGAGGCGCCGGAGGTTTAATGGGCTTCGCCCCGTGTGGAGGGAAAAGCTGGAGAATTGGGTAGCTATGCAACCGGGGTATCGCCACGGAGCCAGAAGCAAGCACTATGAAGATGTACCGGCGAACTCGGCCCGCTTTGTGTTTGTTTTGCACTTTCCTGTGCTGTCTCGATTACTGCGTCGCGTTGGCTGGCGAAAGTCAAAGGATCGGCGATGTTCCTCCGGCGCTCGCGTTGAGTCGGATGTTGCAGGACCCGGCGGTGGGAGAGGTCCACCGACACAGAATACGGAGTGATTTGTTGTGAATACAGCTTAGCCATTTACGACGCTTCCAGATGCAAACAATTAGAATGATCGTCAAGTTTAGAATCTTTTTTATGAAAGTGAGTGGTTGGCTTTCCAAGAAGCCGCGGACGAAGGCAACTTGGATAATGGTATTAATATCGTGCGTCATGATGGGGACATTGATTCAGAACCACGAAGTGATAAAACAGAATGCGCAGGTGCTGAAGAACGCTGTACAGTCCTTGGAATTGCAAAAGCTCGCTACTTCAAATGTTTTGCATCAAATCCAGATTGAAGAAGAGACGAGACTCAATCCAGACCTCGAATGTGCATACAACCCCCACAGCAATCACTTTGTCGTACGCAATGCGGGGACCGCACCGGCCACAACGATTTATCTGGCCAAAACCATTGTAGCATGCGTGCAATCGAACCAAGTGCTTGACTTCGCGGACTTTCGAAAGGATGGCCCTGGAATACAGTTTCCTTCATTGGTCGGGAAACAAATACTGCAGCCTGGTGAGCAGGCAGATGCGGCTCAAGTTTATGTGCCGGACGGCGATAGATTAACTGAATTCTGGAGACGAACGGGAGACTATTTGCTGGTACGAGTTTACATAGAATATGAGCGTCCAGCACCTGCTTACCGACGATATTCAGGTTATTTCAACTTTCTTTTTGAGCCGGTCGCACAACGACTTGTTACTGCAGAAGAGAATCCTTCAATCCGAGAGATTGTAGCACGCTATAATTCCATGCCCCGAGCACAACATCATCCTGTCCTATACCGTGGAGGCCAGTGGGATATATGGTCGAATTGGACTTTGGGAACTGATAATGGCGGTGTCGTGGCCGGGACGATTGGAAGTGGAAGCAATGCCGTCCCTGTTCTCCGGGGAGGATGGACCAAGCACGACTAATCTACGAAAACGACCGGCTCCGAATAACGCTGAAGGACTCAGATTAGGCCTGTCCAGTATTCAAATCACATCCGGGAGGGCAGTTTTGGCGCGCATGAAGAAGGCGTAGCCGAGGATCATCGCGACGAGGCAGGCGAGCGGGACCTGAACCACTACTTGGGCAAGGTGAAGACGACGCTCATTGGGGCGTTTGCGTTGGCCGCGGTGCCAATCCACGATATCAACGGGGCCACGCCCCCTGATACCGTCGCCGTCGTGTCCGGAACGCTGCGAACAATCACACTGCCGGTTGGCAATCCTATCGCGCGCGCGTAAACCGCGTTTGGCGTTCGCGGAAAACGACCCAGGCCGGCCTGCGCCTTCCCGTCCTTGCCGATATTGACCGGTGCGCGACGCCTCTCCACGCGCACCACCAATTGCGTTTCACCGGGAGCAATCGGGCTGTTGAGATGCAACGTTACCGGCGGGTTTCGCGGTCGCCCCGGCACCCGCACGATCGTGAACGGGATCGGCCCGCCATCGGTCGCGTAAAAGCCAACGAACCGCTTCTCGTCACCACCGATGGAAGTCTGGGCATTGTTGAGCGGGTTGAAGCCCTGGTTCACGACCGATTCCGTGGCGATGGACACGGCATTGGTGGCGTCGGTCTCGAGCGCCAGCAAGGAGACGCCGCCGACGGGCAATTGTTGCCGCGCGGATTCGCGTCGCACCGTCCCGAGCAGGTCGCTAAATTCTTTCCACGCGACATGGAGTTGACCGTCCCTGCCGATCGCCGGACCGACGCGATCCTCCGTCTTGACCCAGGCCGGCGGGCGCTCATGAAACGCATTGTAGGCACGCCGCGCACAGAAAGCCGCGACGATCAAACAAGCGACCACCGCGAGCCAAAGCTTCCAGTTGTCTTTCATAAACCCGGGCCTTGTTGTGCGGGAATAATCATGGCCCTGCTTGCCAGTTCGCCATCTTGTCGTACCAGTACGTCATCTGCGTCGCGTCGAAATGATTGAACGGCGCGACATGCCCGTCCGCAAATAAAAAATTGGCGTAACCCAGATGCGGCGGCGGATAATTCCCCGAGGTGGTGCTGAATCCCGTGCGGTCGGCCTTCTCGTTCGTCGGGTCAATCTCCTGCTGCGGGCTGATGAAGAGATCCTCGCTCATCAGGATGAACGCGGAGGGGTTGCTGATCTGCCGGAAATCGATCGCATAAACGCCGGTGCCGGGCGATCCCGCCTCGATGTAGGCCGGCAGCAGGTTGAGATAATACGCCACCGGTAACTCGGGCATCCAGGGGGGCCGGTCGGGATCGAGGTAGACTTTCGTGGTTTTCACGTACGGAAACAAAAGCTGGGTCCAAGCCTGCGGGCTGTTGGTCGACACCCATGTCGGGAAAATCCCGCTCAGGGCCGCGAGTTGTCCGCCCGAGTCATCGGTGTACATCTGCGCCGCCAAACCGAGCTGGCGCAGGTTGTTGACGCACCCGGCCGCCCGCGCCTTCTTTCGCGCAGTTCCCAGGGACGGCATCAAGAGCGCTGCCAACAACCCGATGATGGCGATGACGACGAGCAGTTCCACGAGCGTGAAACCACGCGTCGCCGGCCCTTGCCGCTGGTTGTCATTCACTTTTTCACCTCGTTGGGACTCATTGCGGGAGTCGCCGTCGGCGCATTGGTCGTCGCTGCCGGGGGCTTCGACACCTGCGGCGACGGCTTCTTCGCCGTCAACTTCTTCAATTTATCGCGCAGATCACGCAAGTCGTGCTCCATGTCCTGCACTTTCGTCCACGCCGGCTGTGCGCCCGGATACCGCGCGTCGAAATCCGCGCGCGCGTCCCGCAGTTTCGCGTCCAAATTATCAATCTGTCGTTCCAAATCAGCCGCGCTCGCGGGTTTTGTTGTATGCGTTTTGATTTGGTACAGCGCCCACGAGGTATAGTTCAGGTCATTATCCCTTGAGCCGGGACGAATCTCCGTCCATTCCGTCAGCGAATCAAACTCAAACTTGTCTCCGAGCCGTCCGCGCGCGCGACGATAAGAGTCTTTCGGCAGGATCATCGCAACCTGCCGTCCTTCCGTTAGTCGCTGGTTGATGAGATCGCGCTGCTCCTGGGTCAGCTCCGAATCGGTCTTGCTGCCCTGTGTCTCGGCCAGTTTCTGCGCCTTGCGACGCTGGAACGGGCGCGGATCGTTGTCCTTGAGTATCCTGATCCTGTTCTGGATCGCCCCG
>JBGOTY010000153.1:0-8042 GCA_041476745.1 Verrucomicrobiia bacterium
CATCCTGGCGGTCATATTTAATAACGCCCGCAAGGTCGGCGTGGCCGGGGCGTGGTTTCGTGACGGCCGGCAGTTCGTTGATCTTGAAGTCGCGGTTTTTCACCATCAACGTGACGGGCGAGCCGATCGTCTCGTCATGACGCACGCCCGACACGATCTCCGCTTCGTCCGCTTCGATCTTCATGCGACCGCCGCGCCCATAGCCCTGCTGACGGCGCGCGAGGTCGCGGTTGATGGCCGCGCGGTCCAGTTTCAGGCCGGCCGGCAGGCCTTCGACCACGCCAATCAGGCATTGGCCGTGCGATTCCCCCGCAGTGAAGTAACGCAGTTGCGGCATTGTTATCCTCGAATGAAACCCAGGTACCACCTCATAATTTCGCCCCCGCAGAACATCCACAACAGCGCGCCGACCGCGATGTACGGCCCGTACGGGATGCGGCTCTGCCAACCCTTTTTGCTGCCGATTACCAGGATCAGCCCGATCACTCCCCCGAGCAACGACGACATAAAAACTGTGAAGAGCGTCGACTGCCACCCGAAAAACGCGCCGATCGCTGCGAGAAATTTCACGTCGCCCATTCCCATGGCCTCTTTCTTAAAGATCATCTCCCCTACCGTCGCGACCACCAGCAGCGTCAAGCCGCCAACCAACATACCCAGGACCGACCGAAAAAGCGCGGCGCCCCAGACGGGCATGGCTACTGGTACCAGCTTCAGCAGCCAGGCCGTAGCAAAATCCACCGGCTGCAAGGGCGGATAAACTGCGCTCAACACCAGGCCCACGATGATTCCGCCGAACGTAATCTCGTTGGGGATGATATAGTGCTCAAAGTCGATAAACGTTGCAACGATTAAACCGGCAATGACCACCCAATAAATCGGCCCTTTCAGGAAGTAAATGCCATGCACGGGCGGGTCGTCCCACTGCGTCAGCTTCAGCCACATCAGCAGGAATAGCACCGCGGTCAGCAGTTCCACGACGAAGTAGCGCGCGCTGATATTCGCGCCGCAGTTACGGCACTTGCGGCCCAGCGCCAGGTAACTGACGAGCGGGATGTTGTCGGCCCAGCGGATGCGTTGGTTGCAATGCGGGCAATGCGATGGCGGAGAGACGATGGATTGATCGAGGGGCATCCGGTGGATGCAGACGTTGAGAAAGCTGCCGACGACTGCGCCAAACGCGAAGACGATGAAATCAATGTAGAGCTGCGGCCCGGTCACGCTTTTTCCCCGTAGACGGCAGCTCGCAACGCCCGGCGCATGACTGCCAGTGGCGCCTTCCGCTTGGTCCAGATCTCAAACGACTTGGCGCCCTGGTGCAGCAACATGCTCAATCCATTGGCGACCTTCGCGCCCGCGCTCTCGGCGATACGCAGCAGTTCCGTCTCCGCAGGGCGGTAAATCGTGTCGTACACGTGCAAGCGCGGCGAAAAGAGATCCGCGCCCAGTCCAAGGGAATCGTGTTCTTCCAACCCAACGGACGTGGCATTCACCACCAGATCGACCTCGTGAATGACCTTGCGGATCTCTTCGGCAGTAAGTGTGAGAGCCAGGAACTCGCTTTTCGTGCCACGAATTTCGCGCGCGATAGGCTCGATCCGCGCCAGCGTGCGGTTGGCGACGATGACCTTGGCGGCCCCGTCCAACGCGCATTTCACGGCGATCCCCCGCCCTGCTCCACCCGCACCGAGCACGAGTACGCGTTTGCCTTTGACGGACAGGTTGAAGTCCTCTTTGATCGCCTTGAGAAACCCATAGCCGTCGGTGTTGAACCCCCGCAACTTTCCCTTTTCCAAGGAGATGGTGTTGACCGCTCCCAGATTGCGGGCTTCGGCGTCGATGTCATCGACGCAGTCGAGGGCAAGAACTTTGTGTGGGACGGTCAAATTGATCCCGACCAGGCCCATGTCGCTCGCCCCGACCAGCGCCGAGCGCAACTGTTGTGGATCGACGTGGAACGCCAGATACACCCAATTCATATCGAGCGCGGCGAAGGCGGCGTTGTGCATCGCGGGTGACGCGGTGTGCTTGATCGGCGCGCCGAAAATCCCGACAATCGTTGTTGAACCGTTAATGTGCATGAAAATCGAAACGAGGCTGGTTGTGGTGAACGCGCCTCATTGCATCAGGGTGGCGATTATAGAGCAGCAACGAGGCTGTTGAGAAGCTCAAGAATCGGCTTCGGGTAGACGCCCAGCAGGACAACGGCCAGGGCGACGAGGCCCAGTGCGACATTCAAGTAGGTGGGGGTGATAATGCGGCTCTCGTTCTTGCTATCAACCACATAGATGTGTTTGAGCAATACGAGATAATAGTATAGCGAAACGGCGCTCATGAGGATGCCCAGAACCACCAGCCACAGCAGGCCAAAGTTCTGCGAGTCACGCTGGATTGCCGCCGCAAAGAGGTAGAACTTGCCGAAGAATCCACCCAACGGTGGAATCCCTGCCAGCGAAAGCACAAAGATCAACATCAGCGATGACAGGAACGGCGCCCGCTTTGCCATGCCGTCGAAGTCCTGCAGCTCATCGCCGCCGGTACGGCTGGACAGCGCGGCCACCACACCGAACGCACCCAGATTCGTTAGCGAGTAGACGATAATGTAGAAAAGCACGGAGGTCGCACCCATCCGCGAAGCCGCGACGAGTCCGATGAAAATATAGCCCGCATGCGCGATGCTGGAGTACGCCAACAGCCGTTTCACGTTCCGCTGTACAATGGCCGCGCAGTTCCCCAGCACCATGCTCAGTGCCGCCATGAGGGCGAGCAGCATGGTCCAGCCGGAAGAGAAATGGCCCCAAAATGCCAAGCCTTCCAGTCCTGCGAAGCCGACGAAGAGCACCTTGAGCAGCACGAAGAAGCTGGCGACCTTCGACCCCGTCGCGATAAACGCAGTGACCGGTGTCGGCGCACCTTCATAGGCGTCTGGCGCCCACAAATGGAATGGCACGACGGCGACTTTGAACCCAAAGCCGATGATGACAAAGAGCATCCCGGTTGCCAGCAGCGGACTCATCCCAAAACCGTTGCTCTTCACGGCCTCCCTGATTCCTTGTAAACTTGTCGCGCCGGTTACCCCATAAACGTAGCTCAACCCGAACAACAGAAACGCCGACGAAATCGCGCCGAACATGAAGTATTTGAGCGCCGCCTCCTGGGAGCGCAGTTCACTTTTATGGAACGCGGTCAGGATGTACAAGGAGATGCTGGTCAGTTCCAGCGCGACGAAGATTGTGAGCAGTTCTTCCGCACTGATAAGCAGCATCATCCCGATCGCGCCGAAGAGCATCACCGCGAAGTATTCGCCGACATGTCGCCCCACGTCGTAATCCATCGAGATCAACACGGTCACCAGCGTCAGCGCCACGATTACAAGCTTAAAGGAGAGGATCAGATCGTCGACGGCCAATGTGCCGCCCAACAGCACCGTTCGCGGATGACCAAGTTGCTGCCACAGAGGAATCACGGATGCCAACAGGCCGATGACTGCTACGGTGCCGATGGTCCGCCGCCGCAGGAGCGGCTCGGCGCGGCGCAGCGACGCCAGATCCAGTGTCAGCGCGGCGAGCGCCGCTACGGCCAGCATCGCCTCCGAATTCAGCGCCTTGAAAATCTCGAGATAGGAAATCGGCGTCATCGCCCACCTCGTAGAAACAGTTCCACGTTGGCTTTGATCATCGTGAGCATGATCGACGGATACAGCCCGACAATCACCAGTAGCGCCATCAGGATCATCGCGGCAACACGCTCCGGAAGCGTAATCGGCGGCAGTGACGGATGCGAACTGCCCTCATCACTGTGACCGTGTCTATGTCCGCCGCCTGGCTCGTCCTGCTCCATGAACACCTTGTTGTTCGCATTGAGAATGTAAGCGACGGTGATCGGGATGCTCAGTCCGGCGGCGAGAGCCAGCAGCGGATGCATCTGAAAGGCGCCCACGAGGATCTGGTATTCCGCAACAAATCCGCTGAAGCCCGGCATGCCCATCGAGGCCGCGCCGCCGATCACGAACGTGACGCACGCAAAAGGAATCACCTTGGCCAGTCCGCCCAGTTCGTCCAACTGCCGCGTGTGGGTGCGATCGTAAACCATGCGGCCGACAACCGCAAACAACAGGCTCGCCACGATGCCGTGGGAAAACATTTGCAAGATGGCGCCCGACATGCCCATGACGTTGAGTGTCGCCAGCCCGAGCAGCACGAAGCCCATGTGGCTGACGCTCGAGTAACCAATGATAAATTTGAAATCCTTCTGCACCAGCGCCACTCCCGCGCCGTACACGATGCCGATGACCGCCAGTACCGCAATCCACCACTTCCAGTATTCGAGACCCTGTGGGAACAACAGCATGGCCGCGCGGAAACAACCATAGGAGCCGAGCTTCATCACCACCCCCGCCAGCAGCATGGAAGCAGCCGTCGGCGCGGCCACGTGGCCCGTCGGCGCCCACGTATGGAACGGCCACATGCCCGCCAGGACTCCGAATCCGACGAAAATGAGCGGGAACACCCAAATCTGCACCGCCGGCGCCAAGGGGTGTTTGACGAGTTCGAGGATGTCGAAGGTTTGCCCGCCGGCGCTGAAGAAGACGGCGAGAATGCCGATAAAAACGAGCGCGCTACCCACAAAAGAGTACAGTACCAGCTTCATTGCGCCGTACTCCTTGCGGGTTGAGCCCCAGATCGCAATGACGAAGTATTTCGGGATGATCGCCAATTCGTAAAACACGAACAGCAGGAACAAATCCATCGACATGAACACGCCGTACACGCCGGCGATCAACGTCAGGAAGAACGCAAAGAACTCCTTGACGCGATTCTCGATGTTCCAACTGAACAGGATCCCCGTCACGCACACGAAGCCGTTCAAAATGATGAGTGGGAAATTGATGCCGTCAACCGCCAGGTGGTAGTTCACGTTAAGCGCGGGAATCCAGGAGACATTCACGATCTGCTTGAACCCATCCGTCAGCACGCCATTGTGGGCGCTGAGCTCCGCGTTTACCCACGCGTTGTAGTCGAAATAATTCTTCAGCCCGACGAGCAGGGCGGCCACGCCGGTCAACAGCGCGACCCAGCGGATGAGTGTCTTCGAGTCACGGGGCAGCAGCAAGATCACGCCCGCGCCGAGGAACGTCAGATAAATTGTCCAATCAACTTGCATGATTTCGTCAGTGTCCCAGGTTTTGGAACAGATCCACCAGTTGCAGTACGGCCTTGTTGGAAACATCAAGTAACGGCCCGGGATAAAGGCCGATCCAGAACATGAAGAACATCAGCACGGCGATGATGCAAATCTCGCGCGTGGTCATGTCAGAGAGCCCTTTCCACTTCTCGTTGAGCGGGCCAAAACAAACCTTTTGTATCATCCCGAGCAGGAACACGCCGGTGATGACCAACCCAATGGTTGCCAGCGACGATACCACCGGGACAATGGGGAACGCACCTTTGAACACGAGAAATTCACCGACGAAACCGTTGAGTCCCGGCAAGCCCAGCGACGAGAACATGGAGATGCCAAGTACCCCCGCGTAAATCGGCATGATCTTTCGCAGGCCGCCGTATTCTTCCAGCTTGCGCGTGTGTGTGCGGTCATAGATAACGCCGACCAGGAAAAACAATGCCGCCGAGCTGATGCCGTGGTTGAACATCTGCAACACAGCGCCGTTCAGCGCCGCGGCCTTCTCGTTGACGACGTCCGCCACGTTGGTTGCCGTGGCAACCGTCACGAAAATACCGAGCATCGCGTAGCCCATATGGTTCACGGAGGAGTACGCGACGAGTCGCTTGAAATCGGTCTGTGCCAGGGCCGCGTACGCGCCAAAGACAATACTGGCCAAAGCCAGGAATAGCAGCACGTTGATGTGCGCCTGCGCCTGGTATGGAAAAATCGGCAACACGATCCGCAGGAATCCGTACACGCCCATCTTCAACAGGATTGCGGCGAGCACCATCGAACCGCCCGTCGGCGCCTGGGTGTGGGCGTCCGGTAGCCACGTGTGAAACGGCCAGATGGGCACCTTGATGGCGAAACCGAGGAATGTGCCCCAGAACAGCAGCGAGGCGAACGTCGTCGGGTCGATATGCATTCCAATATGCGTGTTAATGCCCTCGACGAACTTTCCGAGCGCCATGGCCAGCTCGCCTGACGCCGCCTTTTGCCGCAGGTCGATAAAGTCGAGGGAATTGGTCGCGAGATAGATGAACGCAAATGCCAGCAGTATTCCCACGCTGCCAGCCAGCGTGTACAGGAAGAACTTAAAGGACGCGTAGGTGCGGTCTTCCGCGCCCCAAATGCGGATCAGGAAAAACATTGGAATCAGCCCCAATTCCCAATAGATGAACCAATGGAAAAAGTTGAGCGCGGTGAAAACGCCGAACATGCCCGTCTCGAGCAGAAGGAATAGCAGAAAAAACAACTTCACATTGCCTTCCTGTTTCCAAGAGGCCAGCAATGCCAGCGGCATGATGATCGCCGTCAGCAGGACCATCGTCATACTCAGGCCGTCGACGGCGAGGTGGTAATCGACGTTCATTGCGGGGATCCAGGTCGATCGCTCTTCGAACATCAGCCCGGCGTTCGGATCGAAATGGTGCCAGACGAAGTGCGTCAGCAAGAGCGAGACGAGGCTGGCGGCCAGTGAAACCAGCTTGATCGCGCCCTTGCTGTCTTTCGGCAACAACAACACCAGAGCCGCGCCGGCCAGCGGGGCAAACGTGATGAGCGACAGGTAGGGCAGTGGCGAATTGGGGCTCATGTGAAAAAGTAAATCAGCAACAGGACCGCCGTCCCGAGACTTAACACACGGAAATAATTCTGCACTCGGCCGCTTTGCAATTTCGCGAATACCTTTCCGCCAACGCGCACACTCTCACAGCCGGAATCGAAGCCGCCGTTGATGAAGAACTCATCTCCCCCCCAGAGGAAAATCTGCGAGATGCCCCACGCAATCCAGACAATCGCATGCAGGATCCCATCGACCACAAGTTTGTCGAACAAACGAAAGAATATGCCACAAGTTGCGGTGAACCGAAAAATCGTTGCCTCGTACAACTCATCGATGTACCACTTGCGGTTCAGAAACGTGAATAGCCCAGCCGGCATCGCTGCCAGCGGGTCAGGCTCGGAGGCATGCTCCATCGTTTTGCGTCCATACACCACCCAGCCGAGGAAAATACCCAGCAGCCCGACGACAATTGACAAGCCCATGACGATGGGTTTGCCGCCGAGAGCTTCGCTTTCCTCGACTCCCAGATAACTCCCATACTTGTGGCTGAAAAAGCCAAGCCCGGCGGCAAATACGCTCAACACGGCAATGGGTAGCCACATATTCCACGGCACCTCGTGCGGTTCGCCGTGGTGGCCATGCCCGTGATCGTCGTGTGTGTCATGGCCTTGGTCACGCTCTCCCCCGCGCCACTTCCCCGCGAAAACCATAAACATCTGCCGGGTCATGTAGAAGGCGGTCAGGAACGCCGCAAACGTCGCCAGGCCCCACGCGAACTTGTTACGCTGGAAGGTGGCAAGTAACACCTCGTCCTTCGAGAAGAACCCCGCAAAAGGCGGTACCCCTGCCAGCGCCAGCATGCCAATGAGATAACACCAGAAGGTAATTGGCATATACTTCTTCAGTCCGCCCATCTTGCGCATGTCCTGTTCATGATGCGTGCCGATAATCACGCAGCCGGAGCCCAGGAATAGGAGTGCCTTGAAGAACGCATGCGTCAGCAAATGGAATTGTCCGGCTGCGAGGTTGCCGGCGCCCAACGCCATCACCATGTACCCAAGCTGCGAGCACGTCGAATACGCAAGCACGCGTTTGATGTCGAACTGCGCCACCGCAATCGTCGCCGAGAAGACCGCCGTGAAACAGCCGATCCACATCACGAAGTCCATCACCCAGGCGCCCGGCTCCGCCGTGAAAAGCGGGTACATACGACCCACCATAAACACGCCGGCGGCAACCATGGTCGCGGCGTGAATCAAAGCGCTTACGGGCGTTGGGCCTTCCATCGCGTCTGGCAGCCACACGTGCAACGGGA
>JBGOTY010000154.1:0-8021 GCA_041476745.1 Verrucomicrobiia bacterium
CAATGCCAGCAGCGAGAACAGCTGCAGCAACGCGAACGTGTTCAGCGCCGTTGGTTTGATGAACGGCAACAACGTCTGGGAGGATTCGTTCGGCCTGTTCATCTATTCCAACGGCAGCATCGTCCGTGGCCTGAACGACGCCGCCAACATCGCGGCCTACGTCGGCAGCAATGGTTGGGCAACCACGTTCCACACTCGCGCCACCGGCATCAAGACCGGCATCGACGCGCGTATCGACGCGAAGGTTGAGCCTGCTGACATCAGCCATCTCGGCCTGGTGGTACCGTACGAGGTTTACGCGCCGAATGATCCCCGCATGACCAATGTGGTCGAGTGGGTCAACGGCCGGCAGGCTGTCGGCACATGTGCCACGTGTGCGGGCGGACCGTACACCGACAACCTCATCGAAAACGACACGGTCAACTATCCCGGCGTCGTCGGTTTGGCCGATCGCTACGCGCACAACGTCAGTGGCAATACCGATAATTACTGGAACACGGCCCCGGGCACGTACCTGCACAGCCCGTGGTTCCTTGCGTCCTCCTGGTACGGCGAGTACTACGCGCGCTGGCAGGATTATGTCGGGGGAAAGACATTGGTGACGACGAACCTGACCATGCTCGACAAGCTCATTGCCAAGCTCGGCCCGGTCGGTCTGGCTTCGGAGCAAATCGCGCCGGCCACCGGCCTGCAGAAGTATCCGGGCTTCTGGCTCCAGACCGCCTGGCCCAATGTCTGGGAGTCGCACTCGACGCTCATCGACCAGATGATGATGTTCCTCGACTACAAGCCGCAGGCAACCAACCATGCCTGTTATTTCGCGCCGAAACTGCCGAATGGCTGGAGCACGATGACGTTCAACAATATGCTTCTGGAGAACCAGCGGTTCGACATCACGATCACCGAGAACACCTCGAACACGCGGGCGGACATCAACAAGCGCACGGCGGGTGCGTTAAACTACGACACGTACCTGCGCATCCCCGCCGGCGGCCCGCCCGTCATGGTCGTCACCAACGGCGCCTACTATGTGCCTGCCTTGGCGGATTACGATACGTTCACGGGACGCGTCCACGTACACGGTGCATTCAACAACGCTGCGGGGGCCAATTCGATCGTCGTCACCTATGGCACCAACAGTTACGCCGGCGATGGGATCCCTGATTACTGGGCGTTGCAATACGGGTTCAATCCACTGGATCCGAATGTGGCGAACACCGATCCCGATGGGGATGGCCTCTCGAATTTGCAGGAGTTCATGGCCGGCACGGACCCCACGAGCAGCGCTTCGACGATGCGAATCACCAGCATCACTCGCACGGGCAACATCAATACGATCACGTGGGAAAGCGTCAACGGCAAGACCTACCACCTGCAGTCGACAGACACGCTGACGGGAACGTTCACCGACGTGGCCGGCCCCGACATCACCGCCAGCGGGCCGTCAACGTCCACGACGGACACGACCGCAGTGGTGGGGCGATTCTATCGCGTGCGACTGGTATCGCCGTAGCGGGGAATCTCCCGCTCGCGCCTATTGTTTCACCAGAATCGCTGCGCTTTTCGCCACCAAATCAAGGTGGAGTTTTCCGCTGCGCACAATATAGGTCGGGCCTGCGTTCCGTCCGAGTCGCAACGCCCGGACTGTGGCACCCTTTTCAAAGTTCGGAAAATTCAGGCTCCTGGCCGAGGCCTGGTAGAACTCCACCGGCGCCACCGTCATCACATCGACAACGCGGCTGCCAGTGGGAAACGGGACAGTAAGATCAACCGATCGGTCCTTGTCGCTGTTGTTCACGATCACGGCCACAACACTGCCATTATAGGTACGGGTGAATCCGTACAAATCGTTCGCGTCATCAGTCAACAGTGTTTGGAAGTTGCCGATGCGCAGCGCGGGATAGGTATTACGAATCGCGATCACGCGGCGATAATGCTCGAACACATCCGGCATGGCGGCATCTTGCGGCTTGTCATACGGTTCGAGATCGCGCCAGAGCATCGGCTTCCGGTCCGTCGGATCTCCAGCGCCAAACATGCCCTCTTCATCCCCGTACCAGATCATGGGCGCGCCGAGGAACGTCATCTGAAACGTCGCCATGAGCTTCAAGACGCGATACGCGGAAGCTCCCGGCTTCGACCCATCGTAGTGCCCGCCGTCTTGCGCGCGATCACCCTGGTTGTAGTTGCGGTCCGGGTTGGCGATCATGCTCACCAGTCGATCGGTATCGTGGGAGTCGTAGAGATTCTGCATCACGTAGTCGGCTTGCAGGGGATACGCCCCCAGCAATTCCTTGAGCTGACGGTCAAACTCACTGGCAGGAATTCTGCGCTTCTGGTCGATGAAATAATGCGTCGCGCGTATCGCGAACTGGTAGTTCATCACCGCGTCCCACTCATCGCCCTGCAGATACTTCGACGCGATGCCCCAGATTTCGCCGGTGATGTAGGCATTGGAATTGATGCCCTTCACGTGTTTGCGCCAATCAATCCAGAACGGGGCCGGTACATCCTGGGCGACATCGAGCCGCCAGCCGTCCACGCCATCGGATGGATCACCGTCGCCATTCGGGTCCATCCAACGACGCGTGATATTGAAGATGTATTGTTTCGCGGAGTCAGAGGCGTAGCCCTTTTGCGAATCCTTGCGAAAGTTCGGCATCGCCCCGCCGCTGTCCCAAGAATGATATTTCACAGGCGGCCCCCAATCCGTCACCTCAAACCAATCCGCATAAGGTGACTTCTTCCCGTTGGCGAGTACGTCACGCAGGGCGAAACTGTTTCGGCCCATGTGATTGAACACCCCATCGATGATCACCTTCAGCCCTTGCGCGTGCGCCGCTTTGATGAATTGCAGGAACAACTTGTCCGATGGCGTCCACTTCCACGTCGCGGGATCGAGCGTTTCGTGGGCGATAATCTCCTCATTATCACCTTTGAAGCCAAAAGACTGCGAAATATGGCGGTAATCCGTCGTGTCGTAGCCGTGGTTCGAACTCGACTCGAAGACGGGACAAAAGTACAACGCCGTCACGCCCAACTCGCGAAAGTAGGACAGCTTGCTCATCACCCCCTGGAAGTCACCTCCAAAACGGCGCCCGTACCAATCGTTCGAAAACGGCAGGCCCTCCCGCAGTTTTTCCCCCGCGGCCATCTTGTACCAATCCCAGCGCCACGGAAGCGTGCGCGGTGGATCATTCTCGGTCGTCCCATTACGAAATCGTTCGGGGAAAATCTGGTACCACACCACATTGCGCGCCCAAGCCGGGGTCGGGAACCGCTCCGTTAGATCGGCGATAAACCACTGGGCGCCCTTCGTCCTGCCGTTATCTCCCGCCCCGTACGTCCTCGTTGTCGGACCGTCCGTGAGCGTGAAATAGTAGGATGCCGTTTTGTTCGCGCCTTCGGCGAGCACCGAAGCGCTCCAATAGTCAAAACCGTAAACCGTGTCACCGCGCTGCATGGGAATATCCCGCTCACGTCGGTCACGCCAATGCAGCAACACGCGCTGGACGTCGTCATGCAAAGTCCGAAGCTTCACATCCGCCAAGTCACCCGAAACGACATTGAAATAGCGCGTCTGTCCCGGATAGTGAAGCACAGCGGCCAGGTTGACGTCGTTGGATGGCGCGGCCCCGAAATCCTTACCCTGCTCGCCGACAAATACGCCGGAATTGAAACTGTTGTGCCCGTCGTCCTCGCGCAGCGAGGGATCGCTCTTCGGATCCTGCACCCAGGTATCTCCGTTGATCACGAATTTATAATGGTATTGCCCCTCGTCGAGCTTGAGTTCCTTGACGTAGGTGCCGTCACCGCGGTCTGTCATTGGCATGGCCGAGGCGCTCCAATCGTTGAACGATCCCGCGAGATTCACTGAATGAAGCTCCATGTCCTTGCGCAAGGAGGCATCGCCCTTGGGGCGATACGAGAATTCGAAATTCTGTTGGCCCGGCTGTTCATTGGCGGCCAGAACCCAGCGCGGATCCAGGGCCGCCGCGATTGAGAATAACACTGCCAGGTGAATTGTTCGTAATGACTGCATCTCCGTTGCGCCCTCCCTTTCAGACTACTAAACACCGTTGAAGAAAGCCACTGCGGGCTAGGCCTTGACCCGCAGGATTGCCGCTTGCCGGGCGGGAAGAATCAGCTCGCCGCCTCTTACCGGGCTGTCTGAGAGAAGTTCGGTCGCCGTGAGCCGCGCCGGCAATGCCACCGGGTGCTCCAACTTGCTGCGGTTGAGCACGACGATACAGCGGTTACCATCCACCCTGCGCTCGTACGCGTACAACTCGCGCTCGTTATCCAACAGGAATGGGTGGAAGGACCCTGTGCGCAACGCCGGGTTCGCCTTCCGAATCGCGATCAGTTTCTGGTAATAGTCGAAGAGGGCACGGTTCTGCAGCTCGGGTTTGTGCCATGGGTAACAGCGGCGGCAGTCGGGATCTTTGCCGCCTTCCATCCCGATCTCGTCACCGTAGTAAATGCACGGCGCGCCTTCAAAGGTGAACTGCATCGCCGCCATCAGCTTCAACGCCGCGACATCGCCTTTCGCCACGGTCATGGGCCGTGCCGTGTCATGGCTGCCCAGCAGGTTGAGCATTACCGCCGTGGCCTGTTCGGGGTAATCGAGCATGATTTGCCGCAAGGTGTGGTCGAGCGCTTTCGTGTCGATTGTTTCCTCGGCGAAGTAGCCGAGGAGGGCTTTCTGGAACCGATAGTTCATGACCGCGTCGAACTGGTCGCCCATCAGCCACGGCGTGGCATCGTCCCAAATCTCGCCGACGATATACGCCTCGGGGTTGGTTTCCTTCACCGCATGACGGAACTTCGGCCAGAACGTTTGGATGACCTCGTTCGGTACGTCGAGCCGCCAACCGTCGGTGTGCCCCTCGGTCAACCAGAACCGGGCGACTTTGAGAAAGTACCCTTCCACTTCCGGGTTCGTGTAATTGAGCTTCGGCAGCGTATGGTAACCCCACCAACATTTGTACCATTCGAGCGCGTCCTTGTGCCGCGCGAAGCGGTCGGGGATCGGCCACTTCTTGATGAAGAACCAGTTCCAATATCGCGAGCGACGTCCATTTTTCTTCACGTCGAGGAAGAAGGGGTGGAGATTGGAACAGTGGTTGAAAACCGCGTCGAGGATCACGCGGATGCCGCGCACGTGGCACGCATCCACGAGTTTCCGCAGCAACCCCATGTCGCCAAAATGCTCATCCACCGCGAAGTAATCGATAATGTCGTATTTGTGGCTGCTGGCGCTCTGGAAGATCGGCGTGAGATAGAGCGCGTTGACACCGAGGTCACCCAGGTAGTCCAGCTTGTCGAAAATGCCCTGCAGGTCACCGCCCATGAAGTTGCGCAATGCGGGCGGCGAGCCCCATGGCTCGGCGTTGAGCGGGTCATTCGACGGGTCGCCGTTCCAGAAGCGCTCGGGAAAAATCTGGTAGAAGACCGCGTCACGAACCCACGCGGGCGTCGCGAATGGCGTGTGTCCACGCGGCTCGTAATGGAACCACCTCTTCGGCTTGGCGGAGTTGGACTCCAAACCCCGTGGCGTTAGCCACCGTGGCTGACCACAGGCATGCACATGAAAAATGTATTTACCTGATTTGTGCGCCGGCACGGTCGCGGAGAAAAATTCGCTTCCACTGACACTCCCCAGGCGTTTCAGTTCGTGCTTGCGCTCCCTCTTGCCGTCACGCCAAACGAGGTGGGCATCCTGAATCAAATCGCAGGTGCTCTGCAGCTTGACGACGACCCGGCCATCACCCAGCGCGTTAACGAAGCGACGTGACTGCGGCTCATGGCGCATACAGGAGTTGGCGGGTTCGTGTGTGGACATGCTCGGTTCGTCAAACACGGTGGCTACGGCCTGGCAACGTTGATGCAGTAGAATGCAAGTTTCAGCGGCGTAATTTCCGTAAACTCAAGGACCAACGGTCTTCACCGCATTCTTACCGCTGAAACCATCATCGGCCCCATCGGGACTCAATGGATCAGCTTTCCAAGTCCCATCGACCACGAATTTGTACGCGTATTTGCCCGGCTTGAGGGAGATGGTGGCCGTCCAAAGGCCCTGCTGATCCTTCTGCAACGGGTTTGCCGTGGCGCTCCACTGGTTGAACTCGCCGGCGATGGAGACGCTCCTGGCATTGACATCGGTGTAGGAGAATGTGGTCGGGGTTTTTCCGGGAGCGCTTGGATCAAGTGTTGCCACCGCCGACAGCACACCACCCACGGAAACGGCGGAGTCCTCGATATCGTTGACCTCCTTGTGCGCGGGATTAGCGGGATCAAGCACCCACTCCCCGTTGACGATAAGCTTGTACCCGTAGTAGCCGGGCTTGAGATGAATCGTCCGCAACCAGGTGCCGGTATCATCCTTGGTCATGGGAAGCTCACTCCAGTTGCTGAATTCACCCGCGACGTTGACCGTCTTGGCGTCGGGGTCGGTATACTTGAAAGCCTGATCGATCTGATCGTTGTTCGTCAGGATCGGAACCGCGCCGAGAGCGGTTACGGTGAAAGCAACACTGAGAAATAGCGCATGGCAGCGCTTCACACACATGATAATTGCTCCGGTTCGGTTTACACAGTCTTGACGGCGGGCGCTTCCTTCAATCGCGCTCCGCAGGACTCACGGACCGTCAGATAGATCGGAATGACTTCCTGAACGCGACTGACTTTCCCATGAATCAACTCGACCATGCGTTCACAGGCGAGTTTGCCGATTTCATAGAGCGGCTGGTGAATGGTGGTCAGGCCCGGAATCGCAAAACTCGCCTGCGGGATGTCATCGAAACCGACCACGGCGACGTCCTGCGGCACACGCAACCCCAGTTCGTTCATTTTCTTCATTGCACCCAACGCCATCTTGTCGTTCAACGCAAAAATCGCGGTGACGTCGGGGTTCTGGCGCAACAATTCCTCGGCGGCTTTCATCCCGCCTTCTTCGGTCAACCAGCCGTCCACGATCAGTTTCGGATCGTACGCAATCCCGCTCTCGTCGAGGACTTCCTTGAACGATTCGAGGATGTCCTGGCTCGTCTGGATTTCGGCAACACCACCGGAGATAAACCCAATGCGCCGATGTCCCAAGCGCACCAAATGCTTCGCCGCCTGCCATCCGCCGTAGCGGTAATTCGACACAACGTAATTGAGATCAAACTCCTTGGTATAGTTGTTCACCAGCATGAACGGGCGTGTGCCATCCGCGAGCTCGGCAACGAAGCGGTGCCGGGAATTCGCGCCGATGAACATGATGCCGTCGATGAACTTCTGGTCGTAAAGCTGCAGGTATTCCTTACTCTCGATGAACTCGTTACGGGCAACCTCGAGCAGGATCTTGTAACCGAGCCGGCTCGCGCGATCGTAGATGCCGCTGACGATTTCGCCGAAGTACACGTCGGCGAATGCGTGACGGAGTTGCGGCACCAGGACCGCCAACGTCCGAGTATGCCGCCAGGCGAGAGCGCGGGCCATGCGGTTGGGTTGATACCCAAGCCGCTCGATGGTTTTCAGCACGCGCGCGCGTGTGGACTGGCTGATTCGCGGGTTGTCATTCAGCACGAGCGAGACCGTGGAGAGAGACACGCCGCTTTGCTCGGCAATATCTTTAATTGTATACCGTTTCTTGGACTCGCTCATTCGAGTTACCTTTCCTCTCAGCTAGCCTACCTGAATTCATCAAGATTCCGCGGCTGCAATCGTTTGCCGAAGTTATGCTCCAGCCGCAATCTCGCTATGACAGTGCATCTTAGAAGTAAGTTCAAATACAGTCAATCCCATAGTTAAAGCGCTTCAATAAAGGGGTTCTTGGCGGATGACGAGAATCTCCCACGCCACTGCAACCGACCCTCGCAGAGTTGCAGGGCTGGTCCTTTTTGTGTACAAAACACCGTGCGTCTTGGCTTTTACCTGCTCTATTACGGTGTCGGCAAGTTTCCTTTCTCCATCGTCTTTCGTCTTATATTCCACACCCACATCGTCGGACGAGAACGGATTCCCCGGGAGGGCGG
>JBGOTY010000155.1:0-8017 GCA_041476745.1 Verrucomicrobiia bacterium
GGCAGAATCTCCAGGACGCCCTCGCCGAACATGGCCCCGTTGCGCTCGGCGTTCTTCTTGAGGATTTCGAAGATGATCTCGTACTTCTTGAGAACGGCGACAGTCTCGACGCCGCCATCGCGCGCCATTTTTTGCAGGCGCGGCATGCTCATGGCCTGGAGGTCGGCGAGGTTCAGGGTCTCGCCGGGCGGCAACTCATTGCGCGCGGCGGGCATCTCTTCCTTCTCGGCTGTGGCCAGGGCGACGCCCCCACTCTTCTGGGCGTCATCGAGTTTGGTTTCCGCCGCGACCGCGGTGTCAGTCGCTGCCGCCTTTGGTTCATCACTCTTGCTTGCCCCGATTTTGTCGGGGCTAGTTTTTGCTCGAGGCATGGTAAGTCTCCTTGATGTTCGCCCAGATCGTTTCAGCCTGTTGGTGCAATACCGCCAACCGGCCATCATTCCAAATTACAAAATCAGCACGGTCCATTTTCATTTGCAACGGCCATTGCGCACAGATGCGCGCGTGTGCGTGTGCTTTGCTCATGCCTTTTTGCATCAGGCGCGCAAGCTGGGTCAGCTCGCTGCACCCAACGACGACAACGCAGTCAAATTGTGTTTCCGCCGCGACTTCGTACAGCAACGGAATCGCGACAACGGCGATTTTGGTCGTACCCTCGCGCTCTAGGTTCTCCACGTCCTCCATCCACATTTTTTCCACCGCCGGGTGGATGATACGGTTCAGCGCCTCACGCTTCGGTTCGTCGGCAAACACGATCTCGCCGAGCTTTGGACGATTGACCGTGCCGTCCTTGTTTAGAACTTTTCGTCCAAATGTGCGGACGACTTCGTTCCACGTCGGCGTGTCGGGCGTCAGGGCTTGATGCGCCAACTCGTCGGCGTCGACGCCAGCCACCCCTTCCCGTTGCCAGTGATTGAGGGTCATCGATTTCCCTGTGGCGATGCCACCCGTAAGCCCGACCTTGATCAGCCGTCTCATTACTAAGCTTCCGCAGCCGAATTCATGGAGATAGTGAACCGATTGAGTGCCAGTGATTCGGGGTAGTTAACTACAAGGAGCCCAGGCAACTTTTATGCCGACACGGTCAAAATAACCTCTTCGTCACGCCACGTCAAGTGCGCAGATTCACTTTTTCACAGATAATTCTGGTTGTGGTCGCGGCAATTTCGTCAATTGTAAGACTCCTCTGCGTGCGTGACAACCGCCACTCCGAATCGCACTTTTTCTTTTTTGCGGCGGTTTGTTGCGATAGACTGTAGACACCATGCACCCAATGCGCCAGGATTTGGAGGAGGTTCTCCTGACGGAAGAACAGATTCAGCGTCGGCTCGATGACCTGGCGATGGAGATTCAGCACGATTATGCGGAGAAAGACCTCACGCTGGTGGCGATCCTCACGGGCAGCGTGATGTTCATCGCCGACTTGCTGCGCCGGCTCCCCATGCAACTGCGGCTCGATTACATTGGCGTGTCCAGCTACCATGGCGAGACGCGGTCGACGGGCGAGTTGATTCTCACCAAAGCGCTGAAGCTCGATGTCCGTGACCGTGATGTGCTCGTGGTGGATGACATCCTCGACACGGGCCTCACCCTGGTGAATATCCGCGCGATGCTCCAAAAGCTGCAGCCACGGAGCGTGAAGTTCTGCACCTTCCTCGAAAAGGACATTTCACACCGCGAGAACTTCCAAGCGGACTACGTCGGCTTCCACATCCCGAACAAGTTTGTCGTCGGCTACGGACTCGATTACCGTGAGCGTTATCGGAACTTGCCGTACGTTGGCACGTTGCGTCCCGAGGCCATTGCGGCGAAGCTGTGAAGATCACCGTTCACTTTTTCAGTTTCCTCCGCCAATTGACCGGTCAAAGCGAGTTGACCCTCAATTTGCCAGACGGTTCCACAGTGGCCGACGCCCTGGCGCAACTTCATGGAAAGTTCCCGCAGCTCAAAGAAGCGGAGAAGACGATGCTCATCGCCATCGGCGTGGAATTCGCCTCGCGGCCAAGCCAACTCCACGACGGTGATGTATTGTCCTTGATGCCGCCATTACAGGGTGGAAGCGGACTGCCTGCGGACGAACTACTTCTCACGAACGAATCGATCGACGAGGTGGAGGCGGCGTTGGGTAAATTCGGCGGCGAGGTGGGCGGGGTGGTGACGTTTTGGGGAATCGTGCGCCATGTCGAGGACGGCAAACCGATTCGTTCCCTGGAATACACCGCCTACCGTGAGATGGCCGAGCACCAATTCCGCGAACTGCTCGCGCTGACGCACCAGAAGTGGAAGCTGAAACGAATCCGGGTGATCCATCGTCTCGGCATCATCGCCGTTGGCGAGTCGTCGTTGCTGGTCCGGGTGGAGGCGGCGCATCGCGGCGAGGCATTTGCTGCGGCGCAGTTCATCATCGACGAGTTAAAGCAGAAAGTGCCGATCTGGAAGAGGGTCATGCCGTAGCGGTCAGCATGTGGCAGACCGCCATGCTCGTTACTGTACGACATTCTTAGGCATGCCCGCAACAAACGCCGCGATGTTTTCCGCCGTCGTATCGAGAATGCGCTCCAACGCTTCCTGGCTGTTGAACGCATTGTGCGGCGTGAAGACCACATTCGGCTTTTTCAGGACCACATGGTTTTGGATCGCGACGCGCAACTTCTCGGGATTCACCGCGTCGCCCAGCAGCGCACTCTCTTCATAGATCGATTCCTCACCTTCCAGTACATCCAAACCCGCGCCAGCGAGGATGCCTTGCTCGAGTGCCCGTAGCAGCGCGTCTGTGTTGACCAACCCGCCGCGCGCCGTGTTGATCAGGATGGCGCCTCGCTTGATCTGGTGGATATTATCGCGGTTGATAAGATGATGCGTGTGCAGGTTGTACGGCGCGTGCAGGGTGACGATGTCGGAGTGGGCCAGCACCTCATTCAACTCGGCGTACTCAAACCCCAGCACCTCAGCCCAAAAACTGTCCCGCTTCACATCGAAAGCCAGCACTTTCATCCCAAACCCGCGGGCGATGCGAATCACGTGCAACCCAATGCGCCCCGCGCCGACGACCCCGATGGTTTTTCCTTTGAGATCGAACCCGCGCAGACCGTCCAATGAAAAATTCCCGGCGCGGACCCGTACAAAGGCCTCATGGACCTTCCTCGACAGTGCCAGGATCAGCGCGAAAGTGTGTTCTGCCACCGTGTTCTCGCCATAGAACGGTACATTGCACACCGTGATCCCACGCTTCGTGCATTCCGCTACGTCGATGTGATCGAATCCGGTGGATCGTGTGGCGACCATCTTCAACTTCGGCAATTTTGCCAGCCGCTCCGCTGTCAGTTTGGAATAGATGAACGGCGAGACAATCTCCGCGTCGACAATTGGCGTCAGATGCTTGTCCTCTAGCACCTCGCGGAACGCCACCAACTCGTGCACGCGATCCACCCGCCCACGCAAATACTTCTCTTCCCAATCGTGAAGTTCGAGAAATGCAATTCTCATTTTATCATCCAAGATCAAGTCCAGCACTCTGGCACCACTCACGGTAGGCGAACGGGGAAATCTCGCTCGGTTTTATCTCGCTACGGCCACCCCAAAAGACGTTGGTGTAAGAGACCGGGATGCCGGCTTCCTTAAGGTGTTCGTCAATGGCGGCTTTGTGGGCCAGGAGCACCGTTTTGTCCGTGCCGTGGGCGACGCCCATGACGTTGACCTGGTGAAACTCGGGGCCACCCTCGCGCCAGTAGGCGTGGGTCATGATGTGGTGTCGGCCCACTTCACGGCCCGCCTCAATTTCACGACCGGGTGGCACGGCCCAGTGAAATAGGGCGTTGTATCGTGTCACCGCCTCGCCGTTCGCGACCGGCTTTACGTGTTCCAGAAATGTCGAGAAGCGACCGATGATCTTCCGGCGGTTCAGGTTCTCCGCGACCTCTAAAAACGTGTCCAGCGGCACCGTTGCTTCCCTGGCCCGGGCCGCCCAGATGTCGGACATGAGTTCTTCCGGTGTGAATTCACGTTTCAGCGCTACGAGGACCCGCCACTCCTGGTCGTCGAGCGTAGCGACCGATACATCCGTGACCTCGGCCGGCACTTCGGCGCGGCTACCGGGCTCGAGTCCGCGACGCCGCACGTGTCCGACGCCCAGCGCAAAGAGTTTCTTCGCGGGCAACAACAGGAACTTCTCGGCACCCGTCTGTTGACGCAAGAACTCGCAGTGTTTCGTCATTGAAAACCCTTGCGGCACTTTTACCGTGGTCCAAAGCCGGTATTTCGAGCCGGCGGTGGGCGTGTCGGTCGTACGGATGACGACGTGCCCGCTGAACGGGTCGCGCTGGAACATGTAATCGAAGGCCGTCTCGAGTTTGTCAGCTGGCACCTGCCACGCCACCAGCGCGCCCTGGGCGAGATTCGTTGCCAGCAAGGTTTGCCGCACCCGCCGAATCGTGCCCGCGCGCAACATCGCTTGGACGCGTTCGACGACCATGGGCAATTCAACGCCGGATCGTCGGGCGATTTCGCCCAGCGGATCACGCTGGAAGCCTTGCAGTCGATCCTCGGAAACCGCGAGAATTTGCGCATTGATCGGGTCGTTGATGCTAACGGAAACGGAAGCTGCAACCATGCGCGTCATTCTACTCTAACTGGTGAACCCTGCCAGCGCTTTCTCGACGAGCGCGCGCTGCCCGGTGCTCATCGGGAGAGTCAGCGCGATCTCACGCGCCTGCGGCGTCATTTTTCGCCACGTTTTTTGCAGGATGCCGAGCATCTTCTCGTCACCGGTCTTTGCCGTGGTCTCGGCGAACTGCGTCTCCAAAAACACCAGGCACAGCGCGTCTTCGAGCACGCGGCCTTCCGGATTGCGCGGGAAGTTGTGCTTGCGAATCAGGTCCTGAACGCGAGCTGTCGTTGTTTCCTCATAACCAAGTCCGCGCAGAATCTCACCGGCTTTCCGGGCGTGGAATTGTTTCAGATCCTCGCGCCACTTCAGGTAGCCAATGCGTCCCGGCGGATACGATTCGCGCGGAATCACCCAGCGGTAGATGTGTTGCGCGCGCGCCGCCAGACGGAGTTCTTCGGAAGCATTGGGTGCGAGGCGCTCGACCCAGGTGCTGAGGCGCTGAGCGTAGGGCAACTCGATGCCGCGCGGATCCTGGGCGTTGGCGGCATCGACGCGGGTAATCGCGTCTTGAAAGCGGCCCGGATTCATGCAACAAGAATAGAAGGTTCGGGAGGAGAAAACAAACAAATGAGCGATTTGATCAAGGTGGCCGAGGTCGGTGACCTGCAGCCGGGCGAATGCAAGACCGTGTCGGCTGGCGAGCGCGAGCTGGCGCTTTACAATGTGGGCGGGAAGTTCTGCGCGACCGACAACGTTTGCCCGCACCGCGGCGGACCGTTGGGCGAGGGGACGCTGGACGGCTCGGTCGTGACTTGTCCATGGCATGGGTGGCGGTTTGACGTGTGCACGGGGCAGTCACCTGTCATCCCGACGGCGAAAGTTGAGAAGTTTGAGTGCGTGATCGAAGGCAACGATGTAAAGGTAAAACTCGATGGCAATTAAATCGGCTTACGAACTGGCGCTGGAACGGATGGGCGGCCAGCCTGGCAAGAAACTCACGCAACAGCAGAAGGCGAAACTCGCGGAACTTGATCGGGTCTACTCCGCGAAAATCGCCGAGGAAGAGCTATCGCTGAACCCGAAGATCGCCGCGGCGCGCGCGGCGGGTGACCTGGAAGGCGCGCAGAAGCTCGAAGAAACCTTGCGCGCGCAAGTCCAGAAGTTGCGCCGCAAACTCGACGCCGAAAAGGAAGCGGCCCGGCAAGGGAAGTGAAACGCACCGTTTGTGCCCTTGTCAGCGGTGGCCTCGACAGTTGTGTAATGCTCGCCGAATTGGCGCGCCGGTACCGAGAAATTTATCCCGTCTTCATTCGCTACGGACTCGTGTGGGAGACGGTGGAGTTGCAACAACTGAGAAAGTTTCTTCGCAGCGCCAAAATCCCGCGCGTCCAATCGTTGACTGTTCTCAGCTTGCCTGTCCGTGACCTCTACGGCGTGCACTGGAGCACCACGGGTCGCAAGGTGCCGCACGCCCGGACTCCCGACGAAGCTGTGTACCTGCCCGGACGTAACTTGCTGCTACTGTCCAAAGCCGCCGTCTTCTGTGCGCTCAACAAGATCGATACGATTGCCGTCGGCTCCCTCGACCACAACCCATTTCCCGATGCCACACCAGGGTTCTTCTGTGGCTTTGCTGCCGTTGCGGGCGACGCACTGGGTTTTCGGATCAAGGTCGTCGCGCCGTTCCGGATGCTCCGCAAGGAAGCGGTGTTGCGTCGCGGCAGATCGCTTCCGCTTCATTTGAGTTTCTCCTGTATAGCGCCGCGCCATGGACTGCACTGCGGGCGCTGCAACAAGTGCGCGGAGCGCCAACAGGCGTTTTTTGCCACCAACATCATCGATCATACGAAGTACGCTAGCCACTAGCGGACGAGTATGTTATTGGTTGCGGCATGGCCTACGATTCTTTGCGCGACTTCGCTCAGAAGTTGGCTGCGGCGGGGGAATTGAAGCGGATTCCTGTCGAAGTCGATCCGGTTCTCGAAATCACCGAGATCGCCGACCGCGAGATGAAGCTGCCCCAGGGCGGGAAGACGCTGCTTTTCGAGAGATGCAAGGGCGCGCAGTTTCCACTGCTGATCAATGCGTACGGTTCGGCAAAACGCATGGCGCTGGCGCTGGGGGTCGAGGATGTCGACGACATTGCACATGAACTGGGAGGTTTGCTCAAAGCGAAGCCGCCGACCTCGTTCAAGGAGGCCATCGCACTCCTCGGTACCGCCTTCGAATTGCGGCATGCGAAGCCGAAAAGTGTGAGGTCGGGGCCGTGCCAGGAAATTGTCCAGCCAAAGCCGGAACTTGCGGCACTGCCGATCCAGAAGTGCTGGCCGCAGGATGCGGGGCGATTCATCTGTCTGCCCCTCGTCATCACGCGCGATCCTGACACGGGTGCGCGCAATGTGGGTTGCTATCGGATGCAGGTGATCGATGCGCGCACGACCTTCATGCACTGGCAACTGCACAAGACCGGTGCCCGTCATTGGCGGCGCTACAAGGAATTGAGGGAGCGCATGCCGGTGACTGTGGCGCTCGGCGGTGATCCCGTGTATGCCTTTGCGGCGACGGCACCGCTGCCGGATGGGATCGACGAGATGATGTTGGCGGGGTATCTGCGCAAGAAATCGGTGGAGATGGTAAAGTGTGGGACGAACGATCTGGAAGTGCCGGCGGACTGTGACTTTGTGCTGGAAGGCTACGTCGATCCGGAAGAGAAGCTCGATCTGGAAGGTCCGTTCGGTGATCACACGGGTTATTATACGCTGCCCGAACCGTACCCGAAGTTTCACATCGAACGCATTACCCATCGGCGCGACGCGATTTATCCGAGCACGATCGTGGGCGTGCCGCCGATGGAAGATTTCTACATGGGCACCGCAAGCGTGCGGATCTTCCTGCCGGTATTCCAAATGAACTTTAACGAGATTGTGGACATGGCGCTGCCCGCCGAAGGCGTGTTCCACAATCTCGTCGTGGTCTCGATCAAGAAACAATTCCCGTATCACGCTATGAAGGTGATGCACGGGTTGTGGGGCATGGGACAAATGATGTTCACCAAAATCATCGTAGTCGTGGATGAAGACGTGGACGTTCACGATACTCGGGAAGTACTCTTCCGCATCTGTGCCAATATTGATCCCGACCGCGACATCATCCTCACCAAAGGTCCCGCCGATGTGCTCGATCACGCCACGCCAGTTGTGGGGTTCGGCAGCAAGATCGGCATTGATGCCACGCACAAGATCAAAGGCGAGGCCAACACTCGTCCCTGGCCGCCCCTCATCGAAATGGATGAGGTTGTGAAGAAGCGCGTGGATGAGTTACTGGGCCATGTCTCGCGATGATTTCATCTGCCCGGCTTGTGGTGCGGATGTTCCCGGTAATGCCCGGGCTTGTCCCGAATGCGGCGCGGAC
>JBGOTY010000156.1:0-8009 GCA_041476745.1 Verrucomicrobiia bacterium
CATCTCGGTACTCAAACATCGCCCGCGCATTGTCGCGGAAGCGCTGTGGCGCGGTCGCAGTGCGGTGGAGCGGCACTTCGAGCGCGAGTATCGCCCGATTTTCCTGACTGCCACCACGGGCCGCAGCGCGGCGCCCGTGGCCTTCACGTACACCGACCACGATATGCACAACCTCCGCACCGCCGGCGCGCGGATCATTCAAGTTTTCGGCGCCACGACGAAGATGCGCGGCGTGAATATGTTTCCCTACGCGCCGCACCTGGCGTTCTGGCAGGTCGTGTTCGCGGGACTGGAGTTTGGTATGTTGCTCGTCAGTTCGGGCGGAGGCAAGGTGATGGGCACGGACGGCAACATCAGCCTCATCGAGAAGATCAAGCCCGAGGCGATTGTCGGTGTCCCGACGTTTGTGTATCACGTCATTCGCGAAGCGCACGAACAAGGCCGCAAATGGCCGCAGGTTTGCAAGATCGTGCTCGGCGGCGAGAAGAGTCCGCCGGGTATCCGCCGCAAGATGGTTTCGATGCTGCAGGAGATGGGCGCGGGCGATGTGCGCGTATGCGGGACGTACGGTTTTACGGAGGCGCGCCTGGCATGGGGCGAATGCCCAACACCGCCGGGCGAATGGAGCGGCTATCATTTGCTTACCGATCTCGGCATCATGGAGGTGATTGATCCCGAAACGGGCGAAGTCAAAGGCGAGGGCGAACCGGGCGAACTGGTGTACACGCCGCTCGACGCGCGCGGTACGGTCGTGTTGCGCTATCGCACGGGTGATTATGTGGACGGGGGGATAACCTGGGAGCCGTGTCCGTATTGCGGGCGCACGGTGCCGCGCATCGTCGGGAAGATCGGACGGGCGTCCAGCACGAAGGAATTACAACTGGAAAAGTTGAAGGGTACGCTCGTCAACTTCGACACGCTCCAGCAGATCCTCGACGACACGGCGGAGGTCGGCGAGTGGCAATTGGAAATTCGCAAGGCCCACGACGACCCGCATGACGTGGACGAACTGATTCTGCACGTGGCGCCCGAAAATGGTGCCAACGTGGAGCGACTCAAGGAAAAAATTCGGACCCGTTTCCAGACCGAGATTGAGATGACACCCAACCGAATCGAGATCCATGCCCTCGACGACATGCTGAAGCGCATCAAACTGGAAAGCTCGTTGAAGGAAGTTCGCATCCTGGATGCGAGGCCAAAGGAATAGGCCGCTGCTCCCGGATTGCGTCAGCGAATGGCGCGTGTTAGCGTGAGAAACGATGAAGACCAAACTCACAATTCTCTTTGCTGGGCTTCTTGCCATGAACTCTTACGCCGCGTTGCACACCGAGACCATCGAGTACAAACAAGGTGACGCGACGCTCGAAGGCTATCTCGCCTACGACGATGCGGTGAAAGGGCCGCGGCCGGGTGTGCTGGTGGTACACGATTGGTTGGGGTGCGATAGCTACGCCAAAATGCGGGCCGACATGTTGGCGAAATTAGGTTACGTCGCTTTCGCCGCCGATATCTATGGCAGGGGTGTGCGACCGAAGGGGACTGACGAAGCGATGGCACAGGTCAAGACCTACAAGGGCGACCGCGCATTGCTTCGCGCCCGGGTCAATGCCGCACTCGACGTGTTGAAGAAGCAGCCGCGAGTTGATCCGAAACGCATCGCCGCCATCGGTTATTGCTTCGGCGGTACCACGGTGCTCGAACTGGCTCGCAGCGGGGCCGATATTGCCGGCATTGTCACATTCCATGGCGGACTCGACACGCCAATACGTGACGCGAAGAATATCAAATGCAAGGTGCTTATCTGTCACGGCGCGGATGATCCGTACGTGCCAGCGGCCGACGTGGCCGCGCTGCAGGATGAACTCCGTTCGGCCAGGGTGGATTGGCAGATGATTTATTACAGTGGCGCCGTGCACAGCTTCACGCGGCCCGATTCTGGCAACGACAACTTGAAGGGAGCGGCCTACAACGAGCGCGCCGACAAACGGTCGTGGGAAGCGATGAAGGAGTTTTTCGCAGAAACCTTCCGATGACCCGACTGGCGATCATCGATGGGATTCGGACGCCGTTCTCCAAGGCGGGAACGGATTTGAAGTCCCTCCCCGCGCAGGAACTCGGGCGCATCGTGGTGAGCGAGTTGCTGGAGCGCACGGGATTCGATCCCCGCAAGATTTCGCAGGTGATCTTTGGCTGCGTCGCGCAGCCGCCGGAGGCGGCGAACATCGCGCGGGTCATTGCGCTCAACGCGGGACTGCCGCAGGAGATTCCCGCCTATACCGTGCACCGCAACTGCGCAAGCGGTTTTGAGGCGATCACCAGCGCCTACGAGAAGATGGTCGCGGGCCAGGGGGACGCGTTTGTGGTTGGCGGCACCGAGAGCATGTCGAATATTCCACTGCTGTTTTCGACGGCGGCGGCGGACAAGTTCGCGGCGCTCGCAAGAGCGAAGTCTTCCCTAAAAAAGCTCGGCGCCATGCTGGCTTTTCGTCCGCGCGATTTCAAACCTCGCATCGGTGTGATGCTCGGGCTGACGGATCCGGTGTGCGGTCTCAACATGGGCCAGACGGCAGAGGTGCTCTATCGCGATTACGGCATCACCCGCGAACAACAGGATGCGTTTGCCCTCGACTCTCACCAGAAAGTGGTGAAGGCGCGGGGAAAGCTGGCGGAAGAGATTGGCACGGTTTATTTGTCGAAGGGCCAGTACGTGGACAAGGACAACGGTGTGCGCGAGAACCAGACGATGGAAGCGCTGGCGAAACTGCGGCCCGTGTTCGACAAGCACAACGGGACCGTGACCGCCGGCAATTCGTCGCAACTCACGGATGGCGCGGTGGCGTTGCTGGTCATGGACGAGGAGAAGGCGCGGAAACAGGGTTTCCAGCCGCTCGGGTATCTTCGCGGCTACGCCTTCTCGGGAGTGGATCCGCGGCGGATGGGGATTGGGCCGGCCTACGCGATACCGAAGGCGCTGGAGGAGTCGGGCGTGAAGTGGAAGGACATCCAACTCCTGGAGATTAATGAAGCGTTCGCGGTGCAGGTGTTGGCGGTGGAACTGGTGCTGCGCAAGGAGTTCGGCATGGAAATCAACCGCGACCTGCTCAACGTCAACGGCGGGGCAATCGCGCTCGGTCATCCCGTGGGTGCCAGCGGCGCACGGCTCGTGCTAACGCTGTTGAGAGAAATGAAGCGCCGCAACCTCAAAACGGGCCTCGCTTCTGCCTGCGTTGGCGGTGGGCAGGGTGCGGCGGTAATCTTGGAACGTGCGTGAGACGTGACGGCAGTGCCACAAAAAAAGAGAGTTATCCCTTGCGGATGGCCACCCTGTAGGCCTTTTATTTACTAGGATGTAGGCCAAAAGCTGTTCTGGGTGCATAAAGAACGATTTCTTTGTTGACAATCTGCCAGGGTTCTGGCAGAACTTGGCGCGAGAAGCATCAGTGGCGAGCGAGTGCTACTGCGGATTGGTTAAATTTATGGGCAATATGTGGGAGGCGAATATGCGAGTAATTTGGGTAGGGACAGCACTATTTTTGACTGCCGCCAGCGCGAGCTTCGCGCAATTTGGACCGATTACTTTCAGTAGCAACGCTGATTACGACAATTCCACTCCAAACGTCCTCGGGGTATTCAGGGACATAGGGCCATTGAATCGTCAGCAGCAGATAAATCGTGGCCTTGATTTGGGGCCTACGGGCCACACCGCGTTGAACTTTGTTGGTGCTGCAGGCCCGGGTGGTTCCAACTCCGTCACATTGTACGACACGGATCCGACCACTACGGCGCCTAATAACATCTTTTCGGGCAATTTCAGCCTGAGCGCTGACATCTTGTTCAAGGAATTCAACAACACCAAGCAGGGCGGATTCGTGTTTCTCTACAACGAGGGATTCCCAACCAACAGCGGTCTGGCTCTCATGCTTTCGGACGCCGGTAACACGGATAACAACGTACTGTCGATTGCAGACATGAACGGTCCGGCCATGACAACCCTCAAATCGGATTCCTTGTCCGGAGGCGTTACCGAAGTCGTTTGGTATCGGCTCACGATGGATATGACGGTCAGCGGCGGCACTTTCGTCATCAATGGGAAGGTCTTCAGCCATACCACGGGCACCGATCCCGGAAGCGCTCTCGGCGCTCAGATTGGCTCCACGCTGGTCTACACCAACACCTTCGCGGCGCTGGGCATACAGAATTCCGGTGAAATTGGTCTGGCCATGCGCGAAATTCAGCAAGGCGCCCCGAACACCAACATGGTCAGCATCACCAACTTCTCGGAATCGCAAGTGCCGGAGCCAGGGAGTATGTCACTCGTGGTCATGGGGTTGACGTTGTGCTCCGTGGCGGGCTTGGGGATGTTTGCCCGTCGACGCAAGTCCGCCCTGATCGTATAAGTTATTGGCCTTCCTTTTGGCCCGGCAATGTGTTGCCGGGCTAATTTGTTTTGTATAGGATTCCCACCAGACCTGAATGACAACATTGGTGGCTACGGAATCTCCGCGAATTGAGTCCGACGCAGACGGCGTTGCGTGGGTGGTGTTCGATGACCCGGATTCGAAGGTCAACATTCTCGGGTTCGCGCAGATGCAACGGCTCGACGTGATTCTGAATGAACTTTCCAAGCGCAAGCCCAAGGCCGTCATCTTCATCAGCGGCAAACCGGGGATTTTCATCGCAGGCGCGGACATTAGCGAACTGGGAAAAATCCGCGACGCCAGCCATGGCGAAGTGCTCTCGCGCGAGGGGCACCGGATTTTCGCAAAGATCGAGCGGCTTGGCGTGCCGACGGTCGCCGCCATTGACGGCGCGTGCCTGGGCGGCGGGTGTGAATTGTCGCTCGCGTGCCGTTACCGTGTGGCGACGGAACATCCGAAGACGCAAATCGGATTGCCCGAGACGCAACTCGGCATCATTCCGGGTTGGGGCGCGACGCAGCGCCTGCCGCGGTTGATTGGATTGCGGGCGGCGCTCGATATCATTTGCGCGGGCAAGAGTGTCGGCGCGGACAAGGCGCGGCGGATCGGCCTGGTGGACGCGGCAGTGCCAAACGTGGTCTTGCGGGAAACGGCAAAACGGCTCGCGCTCGGTCAACGGCACGCGTCTCGCAAGTCGGTGAAGCTGCAGAACATGTGGCCGATGCGCCCGATTGCCTGTTGGGTCGCGCGCAAACAAGTGTCGGCGCGCACGCGAGGCCAGTATCCGGCGCCGTTGCGGGCCATTGACGCAATGGAACAAGGTCTGGCGGGGAAGAAGCTCGACGCGGGGCTGGAGGGCGAGGCGAGGATCTTTGGCGAGGTGAGCGCGACACCAGTATGCAAGAGCCTCATTCGGGTTTTCTTCCTGCGCGAGAAGTACTCCAAACTGACATTTGACACCGAGCGTGTCGAGCGTACGGGGCCGATCTCGGCGCGAGTCGTGACGGCGCCGATCGAAAAAGTCGGGGTGCTTGGCGCGGGTGTGATGGGCGCGGGCATCGCGCAGTGGTGCAGCGCGCGCGGGTTGACGGTGCGGTTGAAGGACATCAAGCCGGAGTTCGTTGCGACCGGCGTCAAGCGCATTGCGGACGCGTATCGCGAAGGTGTGAAGCGTCGGAAATTCTCCGAACTGGACGCGCAACACGGCTTTGCACGGGTGCACCCGACGACGGAATACACCGGTTTCGGCGATTGTGACCTGGTGATCGAGGCGGTCCTCGAGAAGATCGAGGTCAAGCGGCTGGCGTTCAGCGAGTTGGTTGACCGCCTGCGCAATGACTGCATCATCGCTTCCAATACGTCGGCGATTCCGATCGATGAATTGGCGGAAGCCAGTGGGCGCCCAAAGCGATTCATCGGGATTCATTTTTTCAATCCCGTGCACAAGATGCCGTTGGTGGAGATCGTGTACGGAACGAAGACCGCACCGGAAGTGATTGCGGCGGCCGTCGAGTTTGCAAAAAAACTGAAGAAGATCCCGATTATCGTGAAGGGCGCGCCGGGATTCCTGGTGAATCGTCTGCTCATGCCCTATCTGAACGAAGCGGGCGTGCTGTTGGGCGAGGGCGTGGGTGTGGAGTCGATCGACAAGGCCATGCTCGATTTCGGGATGCCGATGGGACCGCTCCGGCTGATCGACGAGGTCGGGATCGACGTCGCGTACGACGTGGCGCGCGAACTCGCCGAGGCTTTCCATGATCGAATGACGGTCGCGCCGGTTCTCCGTCAGGTTTATGAGCGAGGGTTGAAGGGACGGAAGAGCGGGGCGGGGTTCTACAAATATAAGGGCAAGCAAGAGCGACTGAACTCGGGGTTGAAGCTGCCGAGCGGGAAGACGCTCAGTCCCGCTGAGATTCAGACACGATTGCTGGGCGTGATGATCAACGAAGCGAAACGCTGCCTGAGCGAAGGGGTGGTCGCATCTGAGGACGACGTGGATGTGGGCATGATCTTCGGCACGGGTTTCCCACCGTTCCGCGGCGGGCTGGTCACGTACGCGCGCGATGTGGGGAAATGGTAAAGGCGGAGCATGGGATTTGAGATTCCAGAAGGTGAATCGTTGACGGGATTGGTACTAGCAGCCTCACGAGACCTGCTCGACCCGAATTTTAACCAGACACTGGTGTACATCGCCGAGTACGGTCCCGATGGCACGCTTGGCCTGGTGATGAACCGCCCGCTCGACAAGAAAGTTGGCGAGGTGGCATTGTCTCCTGACCTACCGAAGGCCTTGCAGCAGATCCCGGTGTTTCAAGGCGGGCCAGTGAAAACAACCGCACTGTTGTTCGCCCGGTTTCAACGCGGAAAGAACGACGAACAGTTGAACTGCCAGATTGTGGCCAATCCCCAAGAGCTTATCGAATTGCCCAAGCGCGAGTGGGTGCGGGCATTTGCCGGCCATGCGGGGTGGAGCGGGGGACAACTCGAGCGGGAATTGACCGAGGGTTCGTGGCTGGTCTGTCGGCCCCACATCGCGATGCTGGAGGAAACGGTCCCAAACGCCATGTGGGAGGCGTTCGTCGGCAAGGATCAACGGTGGAGAAAACTGCAGCCGCTTCTGCCGAAGAACACCGGGTTGAATTAGCCAGTCCCGCGACGCGCGCGGAAGAAGCTTTGCAGCAAGTCGCGCGCTTCGGCTTCCTTCACACCCGCCGCCACCTCGACGACGTGGTTCAGTCCCTTGGCTGAGGTAATCGGAAAAACGGAACCCGCGCCGCCGGCGCGCTCGTCGCGGACGCCAAACACAAGCCGCTTCAGGCGCGCAAGCATGAGAGCACCGGCGCACATGGGACACGGCTCCTTCGTGACGAAGAGCGTGCAACCTTCCAGCCGCCAGTCCCCGAGTACATGCGCGGCCTGGGTGATGGCGAGAATCTCCGCGTGCGCGGTGGCGTCTTTGAGCAGTTCCACCTGGTTGTGAGCGCGGGCGATGATTTTAGCGTCGCGGACGATGACCGCGCCGACAGGTACTTCATCAGTGTCATAGGCCATACGCGCGAATCGCAGCGCTTCCCCCATGAAGTAGTCGTCGCTGGTCAGGTCGATCGGTTTTGGCGTTATCTCGGGTTGCGGCTGCCCACTCACGGCGCATAGGTTAGCAATTCTGTGGCAACTCGGCAAGTGACGACGAGATTCGGTAGTGTCCCAATCAGCGGACCTTCCTCCTCCGCTCTCGCCTGTCCCGAATCCATTTCGGGTTTGACCGTGTCGCATACTTACCGTGCAGATCGCCCACCCAGACAGCGCGTGGTGAGAATCTGCGCAGGCAATTCGGTGCCAATGACCACAAGTCGATTCAATTTGAGGTCGTCCTCAGTGGCAGTATGTGTTAGTTCTCTCCTACGTGATAATGACACCGCTCCCTCCGTACAGGCGGCAGCAAATCGTTCTGGAAGCCTTCCTATCCCTGGCTTTGGTCGTCGCGACCGTGTGGGTTTATCTCCCCGTGCGTCATCACGGATTCGTGAATCTCGATGATGATATGTTCGTGACGGAGAATCCAAATCTAGGGAGCGGTGTCACGTGGCCATC
>JBGOTY010000157.1:0-7989 GCA_041476745.1 Verrucomicrobiia bacterium
ACCCTCACCACATTGCACAAACTCGCACCGAGCTACCGCCAGCTGATGCCCCCCCGGCCTGTTGCATCTTCGTTACCGCCGTCGGGCGGGAAAACGACCACCCAAGAATTTGCCTGCGTTCCTCAAGATAAACTTTCGTTAGATGTGGCCGAAACAGGGGCATCAGCGGCGCTAGTATCGGATCCTCCCCGTGCAATAAACTCGCTTCGTGGCTTGTCGCTTCTCCAAGTGCAAGACACCCTCACCAAATTGCACAAACTCGCACCGAGCTACCGCCAGCTGATGCCCCAACCGCCCTCCTCGTCGCAAGAACCGGCTTGGAACTGAAATCACAATGAAACGTTTCCAACAATTCCCCGATGAATCAGCCAAGATCGGGAAGATTATGTTTTGGCTGTTTCCTTATGAGCAGAACACATTTTGCCGTCGCCAGAATCAGGCACATCGCGCAACTCGCGGTGCCGCCTCCGTTCGCGCCCACCCAGGGGCGCGCCAAACCAGTCGCGCGGGTGTCCGCTGACACAACCCGGCGCAAAGGGTTCGCCAGGGAAGCACGTTGAGTCGTCAATCGGTAAGCTGGAACTGAAATTAAACGCGCTGAGGCTGCCACCAGGGAAATCAGGGAGTGGCAGCTTCAGCCGAAAAAAGGAAGTGCGTCGAGTCGTCAATCGACAGGCGGAAGTTGGCACCAGGGAAATAAGGGATTGGCCAACGGAAGCTGGGGAAGGTGGGCTGAAGCTGCCACTAGGGAAAAAGGGAGTGGCAGCCTCCGCCGACAAAAAGGAAGCCTGCCGTCTCGTCCGTCGGCAGGCGGAACCTGAAGGAACACGACTAGAGAAATGTCGATTACGTTACCGGCGGCATTAAGGGTAATAGGGAATGAAAATAGTTACGCGGGGCCTCGTTGCCTTGGCTTTATTTGTTGTCGGTAACCCCGCGAACAAAGTCCACGCCAGTTCTATCCCGAGATTCTCCGTGCGGATATGGGCTGCCATGCTTGTGGCGGCCTTGGCATTCGTGGCGACCCCGGCGCGATCGGCGGTGACTTATACCGCGAGCGGTCCTGGTAACGACGCGGGTGAGACGAACCGCGCCTCGGTCACATTCAGCCTTTCCATGCAGGGCACGACCACCAATCTGCTCGTGGCGCTGACGAACCTGGCCACGTACAAACCGAATGATCCACAGGATATTCTCACCGCAGTATTCTTCTCATTTACGGGCGATCCAACGTTGGCGAAAGTCTCGGCACTCTTGAATGCTGGCAGCGTCGGGGTAAAAAACCACTCCAAACTGACGGTCCCAAGCGGTGTAGTTGGTGGCTCATGGGCGTATGCGGCTGGTTTGAGCGGTGCTCCTGGAAGTGCCAACGAGGGGATCAGTTCCGCCGGCTTCACCCAGTTCGGCCCTGCGAATCTTTTTCCGGGCGCGGCCCTCCCGGGCGATAACAGCGCACCAGGCGGAATTGGCGGAGGATTGACCACCGCCACGGATGATGGCAGCAAGTATAAGGGTGGTCTTTCGGGTCACCCTTTCATCAAGGACAGCGCTGTGTTCACGTTGGGCGACGTCCCGGCCAGCTTCACGCTCTCGGGGATCTCTACCGTGAGTTTTCAATATGGAACCACGGTCGGGACCGAGCCGAACGTGCCGGGAACTCTAATTCCTGAAGCCAGCCCCGTCGCGCTCACTTTTGCTGGTATCTTGTTCTTGGGCCTTCTCAATCGTAAACGACGCTGATCTGAGCGTCCCCGCCGCGGCCGTGCCGGAACCGTCAACCGCGGTACTGGTATTGAGTAGTTCCCTGCGCGTCGCTTGGCTTGCGGAAACGCCGGCGTATGTAGCGGGAGGGGTGGGAATTCTTGCCAACAAATAGGGATCGTGGCTTTCCCTTGAAATGCCTTCGGCGTCTTGCCGCACCAGTCCGGTGGGAATGCTTTCCGGCTGCGATTCTCTCGATGACCTCGCAGCTCCATCAATCCCGACGAGATCGGTTCAAAAGAGACCGCTCTTTAAAAGTTAAGTTGCAGGCCCACGTCCACGGAGTTTGCCTGGTAGCCACTTGACCCTGCCTGGAGCGTGTAACGCAGGTAGGTACTGACGCTCGGCTTCCATTGCGCGGTGACCCCCAGGCTCACCAGGACGCTATCACTTCCGATACTCGGCCCGTGGACCGTGAAGACGCCGCCGTCGCCGTTGGCCAACCGTGATTTCAGCGCATAGCTGTCCGCCAAATAGTTGTGCTGCCAGGCGATGGATAATTCTGGTGTGATGAACGTCAAAGTCGGCGGCACGTATTTACGATAACGCAGGTCCGCGCCCAGTTGGGTATGCAATGAATCCGCAGTCTGCGATTCGATATGCAGCGGGGCGAGGGATCCCTTCTCGGTGAATGGATCGGTGCTCGCCGACATGTATTGGACGACAAGCTGCGGACCGTAACTCCACGGTCCATTGTGCCAGTCGTAACCGCTGCCCAAAAGTGCATTCCACTCGAGGCCACTGGTGCTGCCCTTGGCGAGGCCTTGCAGACCCTGCCGGCGTGTGTTGTAGGAATTGATGCCGCCGCCAGCCATCCCTTCGATGTGCAATCCCTGCGTGAACCACGCCGCGTAGATCTCGCCAAGGTAGCTGTTCATGTCGATGTGCCCGGTGCCCGTCAGGTTCACCGTGCTGCTGTCGTAGCTGAGGCCTCCACCCACCACCAACTGCTTGTTGATCCACCGGTCGAGGCCGACCGAGAAATCACCGCTGGATAGATTGTAACCCGCGGCGTTGGTGTCACTCGCCACGTCCACAAATTCGCCGCCACCGTCCAGGTAGATGCTCCACGGATTATCCAGTGCCTTGGCGAAAATATCGCTGGATGACGTGGTCGCGGTCGGGTCGGCCGGCGGTGGCGTGGCTTCGCCACTGTCCGTCCGGTAGTGGCTGTACGCGTCGATGTACAAGCCGCGGTAATCCGCGCGTAGCTCGTTGACCCGCTTCAAGAATCGGTTGCCCTGGGCGTCCATGCCGGCGAAAGCGGCCGTGTACATCGCTGTCAACTCTTCGGGCGAAATCAGACTGAACGCCGCCGGCAGGCTGTTCGTCACATTGGAGAGGTTATCCAGGAAATCAATCAGCGCCACGGTCGATGTGCTGGTGGAAGTCGCGGCGAGATCCAGGGCTTTCGCAACCGCCTTTTGGTTCGGCGTCAACGCAAAGGGTGCGAACGACGCTTGCGCCCACAGCAGGATCACATCGTTTGTGCCGTAGACCAAGTTCGGGTTCAGCAGCGGGCTGTGGGCGATGTCGTTGGTAAACGTGGCGAATGTTCCCGCCACGCCATTGCTCGCGATGAGCAGTGTGAATTGATCGTTGTGCTGCGGCACATAGCCGCCAACCTGGGCGACATGCACGGTGCCGTCGAGGCTCGCCGTCCCGACGATGTCGAGTTGGCCGAACACATTCGTGCCGCCGATGTCCACCTCGAAAGTGCCGTCAGCACCCTGCGAATAGTTACCGCCGATACTGATCACTATGTGGTTCGCTTTCAGGGTGCCATTGGTTACGTTCAGGTCGCCAGTGCCCAGCGCATGACTGTCCCTCACGGTCAGCGTGCCGCCATTGCCGATCCATGTGCCGCCGCTGTACGTATTCACGTTGGTGAGTGTCAACGTGCCGGTGCCCGCTTGGGTCAGACTGCCGATACCACTGATGAAGTTGGTGACCAGGATGCTGTCGCTGCGGTTGAAAACCAATGCGGAATCGTTGCTTACGGCTCCACTGCCCAGTGTGCCGCTGGCGCTCCCGTTGCCCACTTGCAACGTCCCCGAACTGATGATCGTCTTCCCCGTGTAGGTGTTGCTGACGGCCAGTATCAGCGTGCCACTGCCCGCTTGGGTCAGGCTGCCACCGCCACTGATGGAGTTGCTTACCACCACGCTATCACTGCGGTCGAAAACCAACGCCGACTTGTTAATTGCAGCCCCGCTGCCCAGGGTGCCGTTGGTACCGCCATCACCCACTTGCAGCGTTCCGGCACTGATGGTTGTGCTGCCAGCGTAGGTGTTCGTCCCCACGAATACCAGCGTGCCGGTACCGGCCTGGGTCAGGCTGCCGTTGCCGCTGATGGTGTTGCTAACCACCAGGCTGTCGCTGCGGTTGAAGACCAACGCGGAGTTGTTGGTCCCCTCGCCGCTGCCCAGCGTGCCACTGGTGCCACCGTTGCCCACTTGCAGGGTCCCGGCGCTAATGATCGTGCGCCCCGCATAGCTGTTCGTCCCAATGAGTATCAGCGTGCCGGTGCCGGCCTGGGCCAGGCTACCGGTGCCGCTGATCGAGTTGGTAACCACGTCACTGTCAGTGCGATTGAAGATTAACGAGGCATTGTCGACCACGTCACCAGCGCCGAGAGATCCGCTGGTGCCGCCATTGCCCACTTGCAAGGTGCCCAGGCCGATCGTCGTTCCGCCGCTGTAGGTGTTATTACCCGCGAGCGTCAATGTGCCCAGACTACCTTTGATCAATCCGCTGGTGCCTGTGATCTGGCTGTTCACGACAGCATTGACACCGCCCGCCACATTGATGGTCGGGGAGGAACCCGAGAGAATAATCGTGCCGGAAGATGTGTCGGAATAGGTACCGTTCGCCCCGATGCTGAGTATGTTCATGGAAATGGTGCCAAGGTTGAAGGTAAGGCTGGCGGAAGAACCCAGGGTGCCCACGGCAATTTCACCAGCAACGGTGAGCGAGCCACCGCTGATGCTGCCAACGGTGACGTTTCCACTCTGGATCGTCAGGCTGTTCGCTGTCGCCGCCGTCGCCCCTTCGACAATGGCGCTTGCGTTGGTAATAATAGCGTCATCGCCGGACGAAGGCACGCCCACCGACCAGTTCCCCGCGGTAAACCAGCTCCCGGCGATGCTGGAGTTCCAGGTATCCGTGGCCGCCCAGGCCGAATCACTCTGGCTCGCCAGAATAATTACCAGCGCCACCCCGGCGAAGATGGTTCGCGCGAACTCATATCCCCAGGTTCGTATCGACAATCTGACGTGCCGTTCCCTCATGATGATAGTTCTCCGTTTACGCGTCATTTTTGCGTCGTGCGCTCACCAACATCTCTTACAGCCGCCCCTTTGTGCCAGAAATTGTGAATAACGCAAGCGATATTGAATTACCAAATGCAAACCAGTCGCGAGGACTTGTTTTTGACACCCATGAACCGCTGCGGCACATGCACGCCGTCACCTCATCATTATCACTATCACTGGGGAGTGCGAACCTGACGGTGAGCCGAAACGAAAGTGGTGTTGTGCGAGGCAGGGCGCGACCGACCTGCCCCGATTCCGAGATCGGGGCGGGCACGCCGTCACCTCATCACTGGAGGGCGAACCTCCCGGTGAGCCGAAAACGAACCCAATTGTAATAATTCGTTTATGCGCCCTAACTCCCTACCGCCCTGTCACATCCGTACGAAAACAAGCCAAGTCAAATTGGGTTCGTTTCGCAGAAAGCATGTTTTTCAAGCCCTCTTCTCCCCCAAAAAAACAACGCCCTTCCGCCGGCGACGGTGGACGTGTCGCGCCGTAGCTTTAGCGAAGGCGGATTCCCCGATGTCAAAGAACTGGATCGATCATACCAGTATCGGAATCCGATGTCTAGGTAAATCGTGTCAGGTGGAAACGACCCGCTCGCCGAAACCAAATTGTAGGGCGCGCGGCCCGCGCGCCGTGGTCCCCTCCGTTGTAGCCGCGCGCGGTGAGCGCGGCGCTGCCGCTCCACCAATCTCCTTTGGAGTTGCCGCGCCGCGTCTCGCAAGCGTATATTGCCGCCTCTCGTCGCGTGACCGGCGAGCCGGTAGCTCAGTTGGTAGAGCAACGGCCTTTTAAGCCGTGGGTCGAGGGTTCGAATCCCTCCCGGCTCACCATCTTTTTTGTCTTGGTCGCCGCCGCGGCCTGTAGTCTAATCCCGCCCAGTTTCCCGAGGCGACATGTTCTACAAGATTGACAGCACCCGCTTCAGCTTTCGCGAATACTGGTGGTGCACCCGCTCGCCGGCGGTACTTGTCGGGTGGCTGGTCAAACTACTGCGCGTCCCCATACCCAGTTCCAGTGACGACCCCAGCGTCGATTCACTCCAGCCTTTCGAGGTCGCGGTGGAAGCGTTGCCGGAATCGGTTCGCGAACGCCTGCAACCGCTGACCGAAGAATTGGCCGCCTGCGGCTTTCAGTCGCCGGTCTACTATGCAATCGACAACACCTTCCACGAGACGAAAATCTACCGCGCGGTGTTTTCCGAGAGGTCGGGGCGAGCCTTCGCGTGTATTCATTACCGCATTTGGAGTCACAGCCATCCGCCAAAACACGTCGTGTTTCCGCTGTTCGTGTCGGAATTCAACGACGGCACGTTCCTTGTCTCTTCGGCAGGTAAACCGGACTTCGAAGCGCCCGCGTCCTGCCGCGTGAATCGCCTCCTAGGCGCCAAGACGGCGGCGTTGTGGACTTCGCACCAACAAGAGCTTGCGAAGGAGACGGCGCGGAAGCTGGTTGTGCCGGTGCGGACCGCGGACGATGTGCGGGGCGCGGTCGAGCGAAACCACGCGGTGCTGCGCGACTTTCATCTGAAGCGCGGTGTATTCAAGCCGCTGACCAATGCCGAACAGCAGCGCGCGCTGGCGTTGGGTGACTCCGTCAAGGCGTCCACCGCGAGCGGACTGCAGCACGCCGAGGTGCTCGCGCAGTTGAACCAGATCCAGGACAAACGCACGGGCTGGGGGAATGCCGTCGTGATTCTGGTCGTGTCGATTGCGCTCTTCTTGGGCGCCGGCGCGGCGCGGTGGTCGTGGAAAATCGCGCTGCTGCTAATCCCGATTCTCTTGTTCCACGAGCTGGGGCATTACGTGGCGATGCAGATTTTCGATTATCGCAATGTGCGGATGTTTTTCATCCCGTTCTTTGGCGCGGCCGTGACCGGCAAGAATTACAATGTGCCCGGCTGGAAGAAGGCGGTTGTCTCCCTGATGGGGCCGCTGCCCGGCATCGTGCTGGGCACCCTCCTCGGCTTCGCGGGCATCGTGTTGCACAAAGCCTGGCTGACGAAAGTCGCGATGCTGGCGCTCATTCTCAATGGCTTCAACCTGCTGCCCGTCCTTCCACTCGACGGCGGCTGGGTGATGCACGCCACCCTGTTCTCGCGGCATTACCTGCTCGACACGGGTTTTCGCGCCCTCGCGGCGCTGGCATTGATCGTGGGCGGCGCGTTCAGCGGGGACCGGGTGCTGATGTATCTGGGCATTTTCATGCTCTTGGGACTGCTCCCCGCCTTTCGCTTGGCGCGCATCGCCACCCGATTGCGCCAGCGCGGTCTCCCGCCCGTATCGCCCGACGATCAGACGATCCCGACCGAGACGGCACAAGTGATCATCGGCGAACTGAAACAAGCGTTTCCCAAACGCGTAACCACTCGCGTCCTCGCGCAGTACACACTCCAGGTGTTCGAGACCCTGAACGCGCGTCCGCCGGGCTGGGCGGCGTCATTCGCGTTGGTCTTCCTCCAGGCCGTGGGAGGCATGGCAGCGTTGGTATTCGCCGGGGTCTTCCTTCTTGGGCAGCGTAGCGACTTGCGGAACATGATCGTGGCCGGGGCGACGAGCCGGGCGCAACACAAACTCGTCTGCGGTCCCGACCGGGTCTGGCAGGGTGCCGAGGCGTCGGGATTCTCGACCGCAGCCCATACCACCCTCATCGCCACGTTTGCCACACCCGCCGGGGCGGAGAAAATCCTGCCGAGCTTCACCAATGCTCTGCCCGCCAACACCGCCGTGCGGATCTTCGGCTCGACGCTGATGGTTGCTTTGCCGGCCAATGACGCTGCGACACGCAAGAAATGGCTGGCCGAGCTTGAGCTGGTAAACACGAATGTTTTTGTCGCCGCGACGAATTTCCCGGCGGCCATGGCGCTCATCTGCATCGCGCCAAACACCGGTGTGGCCGAGGCGATTCAGCA
>JBGOTY010000158.1:0-7965 GCA_041476745.1 Verrucomicrobiia bacterium
CACGGCTTCGTGCGCACGAGGTGGTTGGCCAACGCAAAGCGGCGGTCCGTCATTTCATAAATTTCGCGCAGCACCGGGGCCTTGTTCTCCGTGCGATAGTCGGAGACGTCCACCATGTATTGGTCTTTGCCCAGCACGTGGTCGATCTCGTCGCGCAACTCCGGTGGATAGGTGTACTGGTTCGTTACCGGGTCCGGCGTCAGGAAGCAACTGACCATCGCCCCGTTAACGGCCGATGGCGGATACGTGCCGGGAACACCGAGGACCACGACGCGCTTGCCAGCCTTTGAGAGAATGTCCCACAGCCGAGGTTCCCGTACTGCGGTCGAAGTCGCAAACGTCAGCCCGCTGTAGCTGTGATCTTTGCGGTTGCGGAAACCATAAATGCCCAAAGTGCCCGGATCCTTGCTGGACATCATGCACGACCAAGCGGGTACCGTAATGGGCGGCGTGGTGCTGTTCATCGTCGTCCACGCTCCCCGCTCCATCAACCCGCGCAGGTTCGGCAACTGGTCACGCCACTTCCCAAACACCAATGACGGCTCGGCGCAATCCAGGCCAATTACCAGGATTTTTTCAACAGAGCTCATGTTCGTGTCCTTTTTCTTGCGCCAGTCTCATAAGGCTGTTATACCACCCGCCCGTGGCTTCTGCAGCACAAACCATCACGCCTGCCGCTCGTGTGCTCGTCATCGGACTTGACGGAGCGACGTGGACGAATTTGAAACCACTCGCCGAGCGCGGCGACATGCCGACGTTGCAACGGCTCATGCGCGAAGGCGCGTGGGGCACGCTGGATTCGACCATCCCCGCGTTGACGCCTCCGGCCTGGACGAGCCTGGTTACCGGCACGAATCCCGGAAAACACGGCATCTACCATTTCCGCCACACGGACCCGGGCGACTACTACCAGCGGCGGCTTAACAATGCACGCGACATCCGCAGCCTGACGCTCTGGCAACGGCTCGGCGCACACGGTAAGCGAGTCGGCATCATCAACGTGCCGCTCTGCCATCCCGTTTATCCTGTCAACGGGTTTATGACGAGCGACCCGTTCGCTCCAGAAGCCCCACACGTCTCGGTTTACCCACCGGAATTGGCGGCGGAATTTCGCGACTTCGTTGCCGATGTGACGGAATATCCGACTGCGCAGCCGACCAGTAAAAATTACGCAAAGCAAATCCTACGGTTCATCGAGCACAACGAGGAGATTCTGCTCTTGCAGGCCAACACTGCGTTGCGATTGATGAAAACCCAGTCTTGGGATTTCTTCATGGTGGCCTGGATGCTTAACGATCGCTTCCACCACTTCTGCTGGAGATTCTGTGATCCGTCCTCGGAATCCTCTCTGAAGACCGGCGAAGAGAAGCAGATCGCAACCCGTTGTCTCGCCACATTACGACAGCTTGACACGCAAATCGGGCGCCTCTGCGAAGCTGCGGGTGATAACTGTGCGCTGGTCGTGGCCTCCGACCACGGTGGCGGCCCCTCAATCCCTTCTTTTTTTCACACCAACCGCTGGCTCATCCAGCGCGGTTACTTGCGGTTGCTACCGATCTGGGACTGGCGTCGGCTCGTGATTGGCAATTTACCTCGTACCTGGAAAGCGAAGCTGGGCGTTCCGATCGATTCCAAACACGGGCTGGTAGATTGGTCCCGCACGCGTGTGTGGGCCGATCCGTTGGAGTCGCGCGCGCTGGCGATCAACATTAACCGTGTCGGCCGTTTCCCCGAAGGGATCGCGCCCGAAGCAGAGTGCGAAGCATTGCGCAACGAATTGATTAAAGAATTGTCCGATCTCAAGACGCCGGCTGGTGGGAAGGTGTTTGCGGAGATTCATGCCGGCGGGGATGTATTCCACGGACCACGCAACAGCACCGTGCCTGATCTCGTGTGCGTGTTGGACAAACCCTTGGACGTCCCCGCGAGTTTTCGCCGCGACGTGCGCTCCTCGGCATTGATCGAGCCCAATCGCCACACGCTCCGCGACGGCGGTCACGAACCGGATGGGATCTACCTGTTCCACGGTCCGAACATCCGTCCCGCCGGCCGGCTGGCGTCGCAGTCGATCATTTCGATTGCACCGACCGTGCTCGCCCTGTACGGCTTGCCGATCAGCGATGACATGGACAGTGAACCGATAGTGGCGGCGCTGACCGACGAGTTCTTGCGCGCCTACCCGCCCCACCGCGAGTCCAAGCCGGCATCCACGGGTACGCCGACCACCCCCGCGCAGCCCGAGTACTCCGAGGAAGATTCGGCCAAGATCGAGCAACGATTGCGCAAGCTCGGTTACCTCGACTGACCCATGAGTCCCCCCAGCAACTTTTTGAGAGGGATTGGTTGGCGGAAGCGTTTTTATCATCCATGGTTTTGGCGTGTTTTTCGTCATCCATTGCGCGCCATGGGACTGCGCTATTATAAGGGCGCGCCTCAAATCCAGGAGGTTGAATTGCTCGACGGCTGTCCCCTTTGGCTACGCGCGGGAACTTCCGACCGTTCCATTGTTTGGGAGATCTTTCTCAAAGACAATTACTGTACGGAGCGAATCGAAGGTCGGTTGGCGTGCGTGGTCGACGTCGGCGCGCAAATCGGCCTGTTCTCCCTGAAGATGGCCCCGCGTACCGAGCGACTTCTGACGTTTGAACCTGAACCGGAGAACTTCAAACTGTTGTCGCGCAATCTCTCCGGCCCGCGCCACCAGCATGTCGAAACATTCAACAAAGCCGTCGCCAATCGCGCGGGCACGCTGCGTTTGTACATGGCGCCGTCCAATCCCGGAGCGCACACGGCTTTTCCGGCCGAAACTTCCGCCGTGGAAAAATATCAAGAGGTCGAGGCCGTGCGACTACCCGACATTCTCGACGCTCGCAAGATCTCCCACATCGATTATCTGAAACTCGATTGCGAGGGAGCGGAGTACGAAATCATGGCTTCCTTGGTGGACTGGGGACTGGATCGCATCTCTTATATCGGGATGGAATATCATCCTGTGAAGGGCGCTTCGCTCGAAACGCATTCGGGTGAGGCGATGGAGAAGCTGCTGCGTCAACACGGCTTCGCGGTCCTGCGGCTGCCACAAAAGCGCCATCCTGACATTGGAATGCTTTACGCCGAGCGGCCAGCTTCCCCCAACTGGTGAAACGGGCGCAATTCAAGTGGAAGTGACGAATATTCACAGCCGAAGCCGCAACGTAGAGGCGCTGGCTTATTGCTACGTCTTTAACATCCTGCTGCTGATAAGTGTCGGGCACGGCTACCTCGCCAGTGTACCCAGCGGCACCTCGATACTGGGGTGGCTTGCGACGCTGCTGGCGTTCGTCGCAAATTTTGCGCTATTGGCGTTGGTGCCGGCGTTACTGTCACTCGTCGCACTCCTATCGCGGCGGTTGTGGGTCATGTTGGCTGCGGCTGTCATTCTGTTCGGCCTGCTCAACGTGTTCATCTATGCCGATCTAGTGATCTATAAACTTTGGCGGTTTCACTTCAACGGCTTCGTGTGGAATCTGCTCACAACTCCCGGTTCCGGCGACAACACCATCGCCGGCAAGGGTACGATCCTTTACTCGATTGGTACTGTCGCGCTGATTTTCGCCACCGAGATTGCTTTCGCGGCTTTCGTCATGCCCTGGCTCCGCCGACAGCCCTTGGCCGCCAGGTTCCGAAGTCGAAAGGCCTTCGTGGGGATTGGTTGCGCAGTATTGACACCGATTCTTCTCAATATCGCTGTGTACGACATAGCGGACCTTCGAGGCAACGTCGAGGTCCTGCGGGTGAAGCAGCTCTTCCCGCTTTATCAGGCGGTCACGATGAAGAAGTTTGCCATCAAAGTCCTGGGAATGAAGTTCTCCGGTGATATGCGGCTGAAAGTACCAGCCAGCCAGGGCTCGTTCTACTACCCGAAAGCGTCCTTGCGGTTTCGCGCCGGCGGGCCGCGCCCAAACATTTTGATTATTCCAATTGAGGGCGCGCGCTTCGACATGCTCACCCCCGACGTGATGCCGTTTCTTTCGAATTGGAGTGAAAGCAATCTTGTATTCCGGGAACATTTCAGCACGGGCAATACGACCCGTTATGGCATCTTCGGCCTGTTGTACGGCATCTACGGCAGCTACTGGCAACGCGCCCTCGCCGAACACACGGGGCCGACCCTGTTCAAGTCGCTGCAAGGGTTGGGGTACAAGTTCCGTGTCCTCTGCTCCGCTGACATGAACTATCCGGAACTCCACAGCACCTGCTTCGTCGACGTTCCGGGGGACATTACCGATCAATGGCAATGCGAACGGGTGGAGCGCGACGTGCACATGACTGATGAGTTCATCAAGTTTCTCGATCGCACGCCGGGCGCGCCCTTCCTTGGCTTCGTCTTCTACGATGCTTCACACCAGCCGTATCGTTACCCGCCGGAGCATGCCGTATTCCCCACAGGAGGTGTGTCCGACGACATCAATTACATCAAGATTGCCCGTGGCGAAGGCGATATGGCATTGATCAAGAACCGCTACAAGAACAGCCTCCATTATGTGGATGGAGAAATCCGTCGCCTCTTGCAGGCGCTGCAACAGCGAGGACGTTTGGACAACACGCTGGTGTTTGTGATGGGGGACCACGGCGAAGAGTTCCGCGAGTTTGGCTTGTTCGGTCACGACAGTGCCTTCCACCGGTATCAGACCCAGACCTTGATGGTGGCGCATATCCCCGGTGAATCACCGCGCACCATCAGCCGTCTCACCAGCCATATTGACGTTCCCGCGACGATTTTGAGCTACATGGGCGTTGAGAATCCGCTGTCGGACCACACGCTGGGCCATTCGTTGCTCGACGAGCACGAGCCGCCCTTTCTGTTCATCGCGAATTGGAGCACTGCCGCACTCGTCGACCGGCAAACGATAATCACCTTCGGACTCGAAGCCTATAACGCCGATACGACTATTCTCGACACGAACAACGTACCGCTGCCGAACCAGCGTGATGCGCTTGCCGCCCGCAAGGGGGAGTTACTGTCGGCACTCGAAGGAATGCGTCAGTTCACGAAGTAGCCAGCCGCGGCGTCCGTGCGAAGTGCCATTGCGGCTAGCACGCGCTGCCGGGCTTTTCGAAGCAGGCAAACCAGTTCACGGAGACGTACTTGCGGAATCCCTTAGTCTCAACCAGACGCAATCCAGAGGCCTGTCCTTCCTTCTGCAATTGCCAGTGCGAGACCGCGTGACCTCTCGGCTCGCCACCGAGAACCATTTGCTGCAACTGCTTGCGCCAGTGAGTAAAACTGATCGGGTGATGAAACGAGACGAGCACTTTCCGTCGGGTGACGCGCGCGGCTTCGCGAAGTATGGCCTGCCGAGTTGCGGCATTACCGATATGATGTAAGAAGCGCCAGATAATCACACAGTCAACCACGCGGTCCCGAAACGGCAGGAATTCGACATCAGCGTTGGTGAATCCCACGGTTCGCCTCTCTCCGGCCATCTGTTTCGCTTCCTGGATCATGGCTCGCGAAAAATCGGCTCCCGTGTAGCGAAATCCCTTCGCGGTCAGCAAAGGAATGAACCGTCCGGTTCCGCACGGCACATCCAGCACCAGCGCTTGCGCCGGCAAATCAGCCAGCCAGCTCTTGATGATTCTCTCCTCGCGATCATACCGCGTAAACTGCGACGGGTCGCGGGAGATGCGGTACGCCGCAGCTTTTTCTGGCGATTGCCAGCTCTGCTTGGCCTTGTACTGGCCCGGTGGAGAGGAAGTGCTCACGACTTCTGCAAGAAGAGCGATCCGAAAGTGAACTGGTGACCGGGATACTTTTTGTCGATCGGGAAACGTTCACCGGTGTCATGAAATTTCCCGTCACCGATGGGCTTCAGACCGGAGGCTGCAATCATCCCGGCCACTTCCTCGGTACTGCGAACGGCGCCGTCGACGGGTGCGTTCTCGCCAAAATCAAACGTCAGGGCAAACAGGCCGCCCGGCTTCAGCAGCGCCGCCAACCGCGTCAATGTTCTTTGCTGCACTGCTTTTGGAATGTGTTCGATCACGCAAAAAGACATCACGCGGTCGAAGGGTTGCCAGTCACGCGGCGCGTCATCCTGCGTGAGGTCGTAGGTTGAACCTTTCAGTTTCCAGCCCGTTTGTTGCGCTACGGCATTGGTGTGTGCCGTCAATTTCTCATCCACGTCGAGGCTGAGTACTTCGCAGCCGTCTTTCCCCAGCCAAAAGAGCGGGATTGTCGCCCCGCCGCCAAAGTCCAGGACGCGCATTCCCGGCCGGAAATCGCCGTAGGCCAGCCCGCGCGAATACTCCCAGAGTTTATTCCAGCGGATACCCCTGAACCGCATGCGCAATGCTCCGTTGACGGCATACGGCACGCGCTTCCACCAGAGCTGGCGGCCGAACTGATTAAGCGCCTGTGCGTGGGGAATCACTTCGGAGCGTTCGAGATCGGCGGGACTAATCGTCTTGTTAACGTCGGGCGGATACGCAATCATCTTGTTTGACTGTGCCAGAAAAATCGCCGTTGCGTCCATAAAAAAGGGTGATTAGACTGCCGCGCGCGTAAAGAACATGTCGAACATGGGAAACAACGGACGATGATCGTACTCGGGCTGGGTGGCGCGGTGGGACATGATCCTGCGGCGGCGCTGGTTATCGACGGCAACGTCATTGCCGCTGCGGAAGAGGAACGCTTCCTGCGCGATAAACACGCCAAGGGTCAACAGGCGGAACAAGCGGCGTTGTATTGCCTGAAGCAGGCGCAGATCAAACCGACGGATGTTCAGGTTGTCGCCTATCCGTTTGCGCCGATCAGCATCTTCGGCCCCGAACGTTGGCATTACGCACAGCGGCACCTGTACGCACCGGACCGCGCCCTCACGGCCCTTCTGAATGGCAACCGCCGCTTTCACCGCAACAAAAGCAATGTGTTCGCCATGCTCCAGAAGATCGGCATCGACCCGCAAAAGATCAAGTTCGTTCCCGTCGAACATCACCTGGCGCACGCATCGAGCGCCTACCATCTCTCCGGTTACCGGGATGCCGCCATCATGAGCATCGACGGCGTCGGCGAATACTGCACCACGTGGTTTGGCTATGGCGAAGGCGGCGAGATAAAATGCACCAGGGAATTCTTTGCGCCCGATTCCCTCGGCGGCCTGTACGGCGCCGTCACGGAGTTCCTCGGCTTTGAGATGCTGGATGGGGAGTTCAAGGTGATGGGCATGGCGCCCTACGGTGACGCGAGCCGCTTCAACATCTCGCCGCTCATCCACGCCACCGCGCAAGGGTTCAAGATCAACACGAAGCTGGTCAACTGTATCGGCTGGCGCCGTCACAAGCGCGACGGCAAAGGCACGTTCTTCGCACAACGCCTGGTCGACCTCTGGGGCCCTGCGCGCCAGGGAGACGAAATCGATGAACCGTATGTCCACATTGCGGCGGCGGTGCAGAAAACTCTCGAAGAACTCGTGCTGGCCCTCACAAAACATTATCTCGGCGATTACCTCAAGTTGTCGAACCGCCTCTGCTACGCCGGCGGCGTGGCGTTGAACGTGAAGTGCAACAAACGCCTCATCGAATCCCTTGGCAAAGGGGGCGAACTGTTCGTCCAACCGGCGGCCAGCGATGCCGGCTCGGCGCTGGGAGCGGCCACGTATGCGGCGCATCAACTGGGCGACGCAATCAAGCCAATGCAGGATGCTTATCTTGGTCCCGAATACTCGAACGACGAAATTGAAGCGACGCTCCAGAAGCGCAATATTCGTTATGAGAAGGTTGCTGTCATCGACGTCGTCAGCGATCTCCTCGCCCAGGGCGAAGTCGTGGCGTGGTTCCAGGGCCGCATGGAATTCGGCCCGCGTTCGCTCGGTAACCGCAGCATCCTCGGCAACCCGTCGCTCAAGGGCGTTAGCGACCTGATCAATTCGCAGATCAAGTACCGCGAACGTTGGCGACCGTTCTGCCCGTCGATCCTCGATCGCG
>JBGOTY010000159.1:0-7953 GCA_041476745.1 Verrucomicrobiia bacterium
CACCGTGCCGTTGGTGGCCGCTGCAAAGCCGAAGAGGAAAGGACGACAGCGGCGGCGCTGAATCTCGGCGACCCGCGCGGGATCACTGCAATTTTCCAGCGCCTTGTTCTGGTCCGATTTTTCTCTTAATCTCGTCCTTTAATGCTTTGAGCATTCCCGGTAGTGTTTTCGTCATGTCGGCGTACACTACCATGCCAACCTGAACTCTCTCTTTCGGACTAATATCAGGAGCGTCTTTCTTGAGGAAAACTTCTTGGAGGAAACGAAAGCTCTTTTCGAAATGCTCTATCGTCGTATCCTCCATGAAGATCTGGTGTTTCCTGAAGTATTCGTAAAAGGCGACCATGCAGGCGGACGCTGTTTTCTTCCGGTCTTCAGGAGGAGTGTGGTCGTCAAACCAGTCAGGGGAACAATATTGGAACACGCTGTTGTGAACTTCAACGAGTAAGGCGTAGGTTTGTGTGATCGCATCGACTGAATCAAGATGATACTTGTTGAATCGCGCCTGTGCATCTGCATTGATCCGTTCCCAGCGCTTGCCCTGGGCTTGCAGTTCCCGGTTCAACCAGAATCCAATCAAGACACCGAGAAGACTGTTGGAGCAGATGCCCGCCAATACACCTTGCCAGAATTCGCTCATTTGTTCCCCTTAGGATACTTTCTTTTCACGCCATCGTGTTCGCCCCGTCGGCGCTGGTCTTGGCCACGTGAAACGTGGTCAACCACGTGTGACGTGGCAAGCGTTGGCGGTGGACAGCCCCGCTCGAATCGGGGCCAGTGTTCGGCGATTCGGCGGCGGCGTCAAGCTCCCTTTCAAAAGGCGAAGACCCTTCGACAAGCCCCGTTGATCAAGCGTCAAACCTGAGCCGTTCCTGACAATTACCGCTGGCCTTCACATCCCTTGCGTGCCGACTTGTCCGCCATAGGTTTACCGATGGCGGAAGCCCCCTCCGCCTTCCACCCCACTTCGTGTTCTTCGTGTCTGCTTCGTGCAATTCGTGGATCCGCCGGCGCGAAGGCTCGCCGAATCCGGACACCACCCGGCTGGCCGTTCCTTGACACACCGCTATCGACGGTATAAGCTATGTGACTAATGCGCATGGCTTTGAGATTCGTGACGGTGCTGGTAGCGATGTCACTTACGGGCAGCTTGCCCGTACGGGGCGAGCAGTGTGAGCCAACAACGGCACCGTGTCGTGATGCTCAACCGCACCCGATGAATTGCTGCCAGCCCAGGCATTGCCACTGCGATTTGTCGGGGCCGGTTCCACCCGCGCCCAATTCCGTGCCGGCCCGCGCCACCACGACCACAGGGCATGAGATCGTGAAAGTCGCGTCGCTCCCGATGGACGCAAGGTTCCTCATCAGCGGCGAATATCTCAACGTGCCCTCGACCGCGAGAGCCGACACCTCCCTGCGCAGCGCCGCCGGTTCGTATCTCTTGACGCATGCCTTTCTGATCTGAGACTTGATACCATACCCGTGGTGTCTCTTTCGTCTGTCTCTGATCAGTCATGCAATTACACGAACAACCAGATTCCGAAATCATCCGGCAAATTCAGTCGGGTGACGATTCTGCGTTTGACGAATTGATGGGCCGTTATAAACGGCCCGTCGTGAACTTCATTTTTCGCATCCTCGGCAACGCGGACGACGCCGACGATGTGGCCCAAGAAGTGTTCGTGCGCGTCTACCAGAAACTGGACACCTACCGGCCGGCGACAAAGTTCACCACGTGGCTCTTTGCGCTGGCCCGCAACGCCGCGATCGACCGTTTGCGCTGGCGCAAGCGACATCCCACCGAGCCGATCGATCCCGAATCACCGCTGCCGGCAGCCACGGATACCGCGGAGGAAGTCGGCGCGCGCGAGATTGGCGCGTTGATTGCCGCGGCGGTGGGTGAACTCCCGGAAGATCAGCGGACCGTCCTGGTGTTGTCCGAGTATCAAGGAATGTCGCATGCGGAAATCGCCGCGGTCATGCGCTGCTCGGAGAAATCGGTGGAGTCGCGTCTCTATCGCGCCAAGCAAACGCTACGGACAGGGTTGCGCCCCCTGCTGGATTGACGAGCGTGTGTTGCGCTTTAACCACGCTGACTGATTCAGAACAGCACGTTTCCGAATCCGGGGGCCAACCGGAAATTCTCGACGTGACGGAATTATCTGCGCCTACGAGAGTTGCGGGATATTCACGCAAGCGACGCGAGGTTGGCACGGCGCATGTTAATAGTCCCGACAACCGCGCGCGATGGTGCGCGACACCGAAACAGTTCGGTGTCGTACCTCACCAACACCATCGCCAAAGGCCCTCCTTATCCCGTCGGAAGCTGAAAGCCCTCGCTGGAAACAGCGAGGGCTTTTTTTGTCCCCGGCGTATTACCAGTTGATGAAACAGAGTGACGACAAGCTAAGTGCGCTGTTGATGCAGTGGCGCGATATCGAGCCGCCGGGCAATTTCGAGGCCAACGTCTGGCGGCAAATTCGAACCGCCGCTGAGCCACAGGTCGATACGGTCAACTGGATTGACGTGATCGGGCGTTTGTTGTGGCAGCCTGCCTGGTCAGTTGTTGCCGCCATGGCGATTGCAGTAATCGTCGGCGTTTGGGGCGGTATTGCCTCGGTTCCCCGGCAAATCGACAGGCCGAGGGCGGAACTCCGATTCTTTTCCTCGGGCACTCTCGTGGGTAGCTACTCGCAAATGGCATCGAAGGAGGCCCAATGAAGAAAACGTTGATAGCTCTTGCGGTCTTGACGCTCCTCGTCACAGCGGTTTCCTTCGGTGTGGCGCGCTGGTCAGCCCGTTGCGCCATGGCCGAACCAGCCGTGAATCTGAACGATACCGCGTGGCTCAAGCACGAACTGAACCTCACGGTCGCGCAAAGCGCCGAAGTCGGGAAACTCGAGAAGGATTTCAGCGCCAGAATCGAGAATTGCTGCGAGAAGCATTGCGACGCGCGTCTCACCTTGAGCCAGGAACTGGCGAAATCGCCGGTCGATCTCGCCAGGGCCAATGCGTGTGTTGACCTGATGACCGCCGCGCAGGCCGACTCGGAACACGCCACGCTCGATCATATCTTGCGCATTCGCGCCTTGCTGACGCCCGAACAGCAACAGCGCTATGCGAAACTTGTCAGCCAACAGGTCTGTTCTGCCTGCCCGATGGGACTGCCCCACAAAACCCTGTGAAACCGATCCTCGTCGCCATACTCGTTGCGGTCTTCACGATTACTGCCCACGCCCAGGTAAGCGATTCGTTGCAGGCGTGCATCCAGACTGCACTCGCGAACAATCCAGAAATCGCGGTTGCGCAGCGAAAGTGGGAGGCCGCTCTCCAGAAGATCCCACAGGCCCGGGCGCTGGACGATCCCATGGTTGGTGTGGACGTCGAGCGATTCGGCACGACACGGTTCGACACGTTCACCGACAACGAATGGATGATTTCGCAGACCGTGCCATGGTTTGGCAAGCGCGGCCTGCGCGGCGGCGTCGAGACCGGGGCGGCGACAAAAGCAGAAATGGATTGGCGGATGAAGAAGCTGGATATCGTCGCGATGGTCAAACAAGCCTACTACGATCTTTGGCAGGCGCAGCGCGAGCTGGAAGTCAACGGGCGCAACCAGCAATTGTTGCGGCAGTTTGTGGAAGCCGCCCGCACGCGCTACGAGACGGGCAGTGCCTCGCAATCCGATCTCATCCGCGCGCAGAACGCGTTGGCGAAGCTCGCGGAGGACCGTGTCGATCGCGTGCGCCAGCAACAACAGGCGCTGACGGACTTGAACCAACTGCTGCGGCGTGCACCGGAGACACCGGTGGACATTGGCCCCGAAGTGACCGCACCCGTATTGGAGTTGGGTGTGACATTGGAACAACTACAAGCGGCGGCGGTGGATCGGCCGGAATTGCTCGGCGTCCGCGAAGGCTCGGTGCGCAGCGCCGAAGCGGCGCTTGCGTTGGCAAAGAAAAGCTACTATCCCGACGTGCAGTTCCGGATCGAAGCGCGGCAGCTCAACGGCCAGAGCGGCATCCAGGAATATGACACGGGTGTGTTCATCAATTTTCCATGGCTCAACCACGGCAAGTACAAGGCCGCGATCGCGGAGGCGCGGGCCAACCTCGACGCGAGCCACGACGAATTGGACGTGATGCGCGCGCGCACGGCCGCCGAGGTGAAGAAATTGTACGATGGCGTGCACACGATGCACCACCACTATGACCTGTACACAGAAAGACTGATTCCGCAGCAACGGCTCGCCGTCGAGTCCGCGCGCGCGGCCTACGAGACCGGCGCGGGCGGGTTTTTGGACTTGCTGGATGCGGACCGCACGTTGTTCGACTTGGAAATGCAGAACCTGCACCACGCCGCGGAGTTTCAACGGCTGCTGGCCTCGCTGGAACGAATGGCCGGCGGTCGATTGCCATTGCCGCCGGTAAAGGAGAAGAAATGAAACGGGGTCTTCGCTTTGTCGCCGTCGCACTGGCGCTCGTGTCGAGCGTCGCGCTGGTTTCCTGCGGAAGGAAGGAACCGGAAGGGGCGAATGCCGCTGCCGAGGCTGGGAAGCCGGCAAAGTATCACTGTCCGATGCATCCGGCTGTTGTCTCGGACAAACCCGGTAACTGCCCGATCTGCAGTATGAAACTTGTGCCCATTGGAAACCCGGGACAGGACAACGAGCATAAGGACAAGGTTGCGGCGAAGAAGACACTATACCGTTCGTCGATGAATCCCAACGAAGTCAGCGACAAGCCCGGTAAGGACTCGATGGGCATGGAGATGATACCGGTCGAGGTGACTGCCGGCGCAGGAACGGAACCGCCCGGACTGGCGTCGGTTTCCATTACGCCGGAGGCGCGTGAGCGCATGGGGCTGACTTTCGGCACGGTGGAAAAACGCACGCTGTCCCGTGACGTGCGCACTTCCGCGCGCATCGTCCCGGATGAGGTGCGGCTCTACCACGTCACGGTGAAGACCGAGGGCTGGGTCGAGCATTTGCATGAGGTGACGAAGGGCGCGTTCTTCAAGCAGGGTGTGCCGTTGATGAAGATTTACAGCCCCGAGCTGGTCACCGCGGGGGAGGACTATCTGGTCGCCTTGCGAAACCGCGGGAAGGTTCTGGCCGTCGGCGGGTCAGCGAATCCGGACGCCGTCAAGGATGCGGAGATGATGGTTGCGGCGGCGCGAAAGCGGCTGGAACTTCTGGATTTTCCCGCGGCGCAAATCGAGCGAATCCAGCGCACTGGAGAAGTGGAGAAGGAGATGACGATCTATTCACCCGTCGCCGGCTGGGTGGCGGAGATCAACATCGCGGCCGGCCACAAGATCATGCAGGGTGAATCGCTCATGGTCCTGGCTGATTATTCGGTGGTGTGGGCGAACGCGGATGTGTACGAGCCCGATCTGCCGTTCGTGAAAATTGGGATGCCGGTCGAGTTGACGGTGCCGTACTATCCGGATAGGGCGTTCCGCGGTGATGTGTCGTTCATTTCGCCGACGCTCGACCCGGAGACCCGCACGGTGAAAGTGCGCATGAACATCCCCAACCCAAATCTGCTGCTAAAACCAGAGATGTACGCCGACGCGCGGTTGTCGTACCAGCTTGGCGAAAGACTGGCCGTCCCGAGCGGAGCCGTAATGTTTTCCGGTGACCGCGTTTATGCGTTTCGTGACGGGGGCGACGGCAGGCTGGTTCCGGTCCTGTTGAAACTGGGAGTGCGTAGCGACGGGTACTTTGAAGTGCTCTCCGGGCTGAAGGAAGGCGATCGCGTGGTCACATCGGCCAATTTCCTGGTCGATTCCGAGTCGTCGATGAAAGCCGCCATCGAGGCGCTGGCTGGAAAATAGCATGATCCGCAAGATCATCCAGTTCAGCGCCACGAATCGCCTCCTGATCATCATGTTGGTGGCCGCGGCACTGGCCTACTCGTTCTACACGCTGGGCCACATCCGCCTTGATGCCATCCCCGACCTCAGTGACACGCAGGTCATCGTCTTTACGAAGTGGGACCGCAGCCCGGACATCCTCGAGGACCAGGTCACGTATCCGATCATTACCGCATTGTTGGGCGCGCCGCGCGTGAAGGCGATCCGTGGGTTCAGCGATTTCGGGTTTTCGTATGTCTACGTGATCTTTGAAGACGGCACCGACCTCTACTGGGCGCGCAGCCGCGTCAATGAATACCTCTCCAAGATCGCGGGGCAGTTGCCAACGGGTGTTACTCCCGAACTCGGTCCGGACGCAACGGGCGTGGGCTGGGTGTACCAATACGCGCTCGTGGACAAATCCGGCAAACACAGCCTGGCCGATTTGCGCAGTTATCAGGATTGGGTGCTGCGGTACACCCTCCAGAGCGTGCCGGGCGTTGCGGAGGTTGCCGGGCTCGGCGGTTTCCAGAAACAGTATCAGGTGACCGTTGATCCCGTGCGGCTCCAGGCGTACGGCGTTGGCGTTGTGGAAATCATGGACGCGATCAAGCACAGCAATAACGAAGTCGGCGGCCGCCTCATCGAGTGGAACGGCAAGGAGTTTATGGTGCGGGGGCGCGGCTACGTCAAGTCCACCGAGGACCTGGGCCAGGTGGCGCTGAAAGTAAACAAGGAAGGCACGCCGGTGCGGTTGCGCGACGTGGCCGAGATCGCGATCGGGCCGCAGATTCGCCGCGGCATCGCGGACCTCAATGGCACGGGCGACGTGGTCGGCGGCATCGTAATTATGCGTCACGGGGAGAACGCGCTCAACGTCATCGGGCGCGTGAAGGCGAAGCTGCAGGAGATCAAGCCATCGCTGCCGGAGGGCGTCGAGATTGTTTCGACGTACGACCGCTCCGAGTTGATCAAGAAATCCATCCACAACCTGACGGACGACCTGGTTATGGAGATGATCATCGTCAGCTTTGTCGTTCTCTTCTTCCTCTGGCACATCCCCTCGGCGATTGTGCCAATCATTACGATCCCAATCTCGGTCGCGCTGGCCTTCATCCCGATGTACTTCATGGGCATCACCTCGAACATCATGAGCCTCGCGGGTATCGCGATCTCCATCGGGGTGTTGGTGGACGGCGCGATTGTTGAGGTCGAAAACGCCTACAAGAAACTCGAACGCTGGCAAGAGGGGGGACGGCAGGGTGATTTTCACAAGATTCGCCTCGAAGCGCTGCTGGAGGTCGGGCCCTCCGTGTTCTTTTCGCTTCTGGTAATCGCCGTGGCGTTCTTGCCCGTGTTCACGCTGGTGGACCAGGAAGGGCGCCTCTTCAAGCCGCTTGCCTACACGAAGACGCTGGCGATGGCCCTGGCTGCCTTGCTCGCCGTCACTCTCGACCCTGCTGTGCGTATGCTGTTTACGCGCATGGAACCGTTCAAGGCCCGCCCGCGCTGGTTGTCGTGGCTGCTGAACGGCGTTCTCGTTGGGAAGTATTACCCCGAGGAGAAACATCCCGTGAGCCGCGTGTTGTTCTGGTTGTACGAGAAGCCGTGTCGCTTCGTCCTGCGTTACCCGAAAACGATCATCGCGCTCGCGGCGTTGATTGTGGCGACGACCGTGCCCGTGTACTTCAAACTGGGTTCGGAATTCATGCCGCCGTTGAATGAGGGTGCGGTCCTTTACATGCCGACGACGCTTCCCGGCATCTCGGTGACGGAAGCGCAACGGCTGATGGAGACCGAAGACCGGATTTTGAGACAATTCCCCGAAGTCATCAGTATTCATGGCAAGGCGGGCCGGGCGGATACTTCCACCGACCCGGCGCCGTTCTCGATGATGGAGACGGTGGTGCAACTCAAACCGATGTCCGAATGGAGACCGAAGCAACGCTTCTTCTCCTCGTGGCCCGGACCGCTGCGTGCCATGCTCGGTCGCATCTGGCCCGAACACGTTTCGTGGGACGACCTCATCAACGAAATGGATCGCGCGCTGCAGATCCCCGGCAGCGTCAACGCGTGGACGATGCCGATCAAGAACCG
>JBGOTY010000160.1:0-7904 GCA_041476745.1 Verrucomicrobiia bacterium
ACGATCCTGCTGGTCGATGACGATGTCGCGGTTTTGGCGTCGCTGTCCAACCTGCTAAACCACTTCGGTTACGTGGTGGCCGGAGCCTCCAATTCTCGGGCGGCCATGGACTACGTAGCGGGCGCCAGAAACCGCTTCGACGTGATCATAACGGATCTCGCCATGCCCGGCATCAACGGCATGGAATTCCTGACGCTGGCGAAGAAGACGTTTCCGGATGTTCCGGTCATCGTCATCACCGGCCACTTGCAGCAGTGCACAACCGATGAGGCCCTGAGTCTCGGGGCCTTTGCCTGCCTCACCAAGCCCCTCAATTCCCAGGAATTCGTCAATACGATTGAACTCGCCCTCCGCTCCGCCGTGAAGACGGGCCGTTGACGGACGGTGGCGAGTCACACCGAACTTCGCGACACCACTTTTTTCTTGTCGAGCATCGCAAACCGCCCTAGGACTCTCCCGGTATGAACTTGCTTTCATGGGGCATTCTGGGAACCGGTCGAATCGCCGGCATCTTCGCCAAGCAGCTTTCTCAATCCAAAACCGGCAGACTCGCCGCCGTCGGCAGCCGGTCACAGGTGAGCGCCGACAAATTCGCCGCAGAGTACCGCGTACCGCGCGGTTACAGCACTTACGAGGCGTTGCTCGCCGATTCCCATGTGCAGGCGGTTTACATCGCAACGCCGCACCCCTTGCACGCCGAGTGGTGCCTCAAGGCCGCCGCAGCCGGCAAACACATCCTTTGCGAAAAACCGCTGACGCTGAATCACACCGAAGCATTGGCGGTCGTTGAAGCGGTGCGAAAGCACGATGTCTTTCTCATGGAAGCGTTCATGTACCGCTGCCATCCGCAAACCGCGAAGCTCATCGAACTCCTCCGCGAGAAAGTTATCGGTGAGGTGAGGGTCATCCACGCGTCATTTGGTTTTCACAGGGACTTCAATCCCGAAGCCCGCTTATTCAAGAACGAGCTCGGCGGCGGCGGTATCCTCGATGTCGGTTGTTACACGGTGTCGATATCGCGTCTCGTCGCGGGCATCGCCACCGGCAAACCGTTTGCCGAACCGGTCGAGGTGAAAGGCTGTGGGCATTTTGCGCCAAGCGGCGTCGACACCTGGGCCACCGCCTCGTTGAAATTCCCCGGCGACATCCTCGCGGCCCTGGCCACCAGCGTCGAAGTGCAACAGCATAACACGCTGCGCATCTGCGGCTCGAACGGCAGTATTTTCGTGCCCGCGCCGTGGGCGCAGATCCACGACGGCACGACGACCAAGCTGTTCGTCGAGCGCAAGAGTGAACCGCAACAGGAGATCGTCGTGGAATCAACGCACCCCGCCTATGCGATCGAGGCCGATCACGTCGCCGCGCACATTGAACAGCGCCAGGCACCCGCGATGAGTTGGGATGATTCGCTCGGCAACATGCAGACGCTCGACCGCTGGCGCAAATCGATCGGACTCATTTACGAGTCGGAGAGAGCGGCAGCAATAACATTGAGCAACTGACCGCAACCAGAATATGTCAAAAGGAGTCGCCGCCATGAATCGCTTCCAAACCCTTGTCCTCGCGCTAACGGCCTGCCATCTCGCGGTTGTGAGGAGTGTCTCCGCTCAAAGCCCGGCGCCTCCCGCGATTCCGACGAACACGTTCCGTGTGACCCAATATGGGGCCGTCGGAGATGGCAAAACGATGAATACTGCCGCCATCCAGAAGACGATTGATGTGGCTTCCAAAGCTGGAGGTGGAATTGTTTTGGTCCCGGAAGGCAGGTTTCTTACGGGTCCGTTCTCGCTCGCTAGCCGCATTAATTTATATCTGGCCAGCAATGCGGTGATCTTGATTAGCGACGATATTGCGAATTACACGGTCACCAACGCGAGATATCAGGATTGCATTTCCGTCACCGACGCGCAGGACATTGAGATCAGTGGGGAAGGAACCATCGATGGCCAGGGCAAAGCCTGGTGGGCGGCCTTTGAGGCGAACCACGCCATGACACACCGGCCGTATATGATCAAGTTGTCCAACTGCAAGCGTGTGCGCGTCCAGGGGGTCACCCTGAGCAATTCGCCGATGTTCCACCTGGTACCACAGAATTGCACGGATGTGACGATCCAGGGAATTACCATCAAGTCGCCGAGCAATGCCCACAATACGGACGGGATCGATCCTTCGGGATGGAATTATCTCATCAACGACTGCACAATTGACGCTGGGGACGACAATATCGCGGTGAAGCCCGGCAGCGGCCGCACTCCGGGCAACAAGAATTACACGATCACGAATTGCCGGTTCTTGCATGGCCATGGAATGTCGATTGGTTCGGGAACTTCGGGTGGAATTGAGGACCTGCGGGTAAGCAATTGCTCTTTTGACGGGACCGACTCCGGTATTCGCATCAAAACGGTGCGTGGGCGAGGTGGTTTGTTGCAGAATCTCACGTATGAAAATCTCACGATGACGGCAGTGAAAAATCCGATCTACATCATCGACTGGTATCCGGAGCGAGACGCGCCCAAAGATCCAGCGACCGAAAAGGCCGAGCCCATCACGGACCGCACGCCCATCAACAAGAATATCATCATCCGCAATGTAACAGCGACTGACTGCCCCACCGCCGGAACAATCCGGGGTTTACCGGAAGCGCCAGTTTCGAACGTGACACTGTCGAATGTGACGATCTCGGCAAAAACCGGCATGTCGATCTACCACGCCCGCGGAATTCGGTTCGCGGACTCGAAGATTGATGTCGAGAGCGGGAAACGGCTAACGCTCTTTGACGCAGAAGTTGCGGGCCTCGAATGATTCCGGGCGCGTCAATCAACATTGGATCGTCCGAGATCGCGCCCGCGCAGCGCAAACCAAGTGGTGCCGAGCGCGCCAAACGCAAACGCCGCAAGCAGATTCACGCGCGGACTTACCTGCCATAGAAATGCGCCGCCCACGGCAGCGATGGACACGATTACATCGCGAATCAGGTAGTAAAGGCCGAACACGCCCGCTTTTCGGTCCTCGGGCGCGAGGTCCATGATCAACGCCTTGCGTGTCGGCTCACCGAATTCCTTCAACCCACGCAACACAAACGCCACTAGCAGCATCTCGAAAGATTTGGAATACAGCAGCAGCAGCGGAAACAGTGTAAAAAACACGAAGGTCATCACCACAAACGGCTTCTTATGACTGCGGTCGGCAAAGTAGGCAACAGGCAGGTAGATGGCCACCGCCGTCGCCATCTCGACCGCGCGCAGTACGCCGAATTGCAGCGCCGTGACCGGCCCGGGTGCCTTCCCCGTGCCCACGGCCCACACCACGACGAAAGCGTAGGGGATTTGCTCGCAAAACCGCACGAGGATGTCGGCAACCAACAATTGCCTCAAGTCGGCGCTCACGTATTGCCACATGCGCACCGGATTGTGTTCGGCCTCCTTCTTATTAACCGGCGAGTCGTCCTCAATCAATATCTGCTGCAACACCACCGCGACCACCGCCATCGCCAGCGCCCCGACAAACGCCAGCCGCACACCCCGCTCGATTCCCCAGACGTTGATGAACGCGCCGCCGACAATCGGCCCGATCGCCATCGGGAACCGCCTCACGAGCGAGTGCAACGAGACCCCCATCGTTCGCTTGTTCTTCGGCAACACCCGCGCCACGAGACTCATCGTCGCGGGCAGGGAGATTGCCGTCCACGACAGGAACAGCGCCGCGCCACCCAACACCGCCGGCCACGTGGGTACCAGGATCACGATGATGAAGCCGATCATGGAAGCAATGTTGAATATCAATAGCGCGCGCTTCGTGCCGAGTCGGTCCGAGAGATAGCCGCCCGGAAACGAGTACAGCGCACCGAGCAGGTTGTCCATGCCGTTGAGGAATCCCACCGAAATGAAGCCGCCGCCAAGCGTCAGCAGGTAAAGCGGCAGGAACTGCTCGGCCATGTGCTCGCCCATCCCCACCAGCACCACCATGCTCAGCAGTCCCACCAGGCTGCGCCGCAAACCGAGAAACTCAACCAGCCGCGACCCCCGCGAAGCTGTTGGACTTTGGGCTGACGCCATGTCTTCTGTTTAAAACTCCCTTATTGAAACCGCAAGCCATTCATGCGTTGCCGTCCGCGCGGTGGCCCGCAGGATAATGCGAATGGGCATGAGCATTACGAACTGGACCGAACTCCCTCCCAAGTAGTAGTCCCCTGTAGCGGCGGTCTATGACCGCCGTCTGTCCAATCCGTTGCAGCCGCGAACGTCGGTCGCGGTCCTTCATTTCCCGCCAAACGAACCCATTTGTAATAATTCACAATTTCTTCCCAACTCCCTAACGCCCTGCAACATCCGCTAAAAATCCGGCGTCGAAAATTTGGGTTCGTTTCGCAGAAACACATGTTTTTCAAGCCCCCCTTCCTCTGGAGAGCGACCCATGGTGAACGCGCGAAGTAGGCTCCATGTCGAAAAACACCGCCGCCGAACTTCTTCCTTCTGCCTTTTTCCTTCTACCTTTCCGCATGCCCCGACTATACCCATCCCCCAACACCGTGTCCAGTAAAATTATCGAGTAACGATAGTCGGGCGGGTCTCAGCTCAAAAGGGTGACATTTCAAGACTATGGCCGTTTCGCGAAGGTTAGGGCGCGATTTACAAAGCCAGTAAGCTGGGTAGCGTTGATCACTTCTGTTTCCCAAGCGGGGTTCGTGTCATGATGAAATCGGTTAGCATATTCGACGATGTCATGCAGCTCTTGAATATCCTGAGTATTCAAGATTTCCTGCGGAGTGTTGACTCTTTGGCTACAGACGCCACGGAATGGCCCGAGTAATGTCCCCGGCTGGAAATGCTCTGGATAGGCTACCCGAAAGAATGCCTCCAACAAAGGTCGTATCGAACATGCAATCTCCCTCTCGTTCTGCCCACCGTTCGCCAAGTATGTGCGAAGCGCTTCGTGCCTGCGGTCCTGTTCGGTCACGCAATCTTGATCCACGTTCCAAGACTCAATCGTCGAACCGTCGCCAGCCCGGGTTACATGGAGAGCGACGCGGATCGTCGCATCCGCATTCTCCCAAATCCGGCAAAGGAATGGCCTGTTGTGTGAGAGCACGATCACTTGTGAAACACCCGTCGCGAGTCGCCTGATTTCTTGAACTGTGGTCAGAGAACGATGATCGTCAAGACTGGAAACCGGATCGTCTATCACGACGATCTTACCCGCCAGATTTGGGTCGAGTTCGATCGAAGCAAAGAAGAATGCTAGCGCCAGGGCGTTTCGATCGCCAGAACTCAGGATATTTCGGAACGAGTGTTCCCCCGGTTGCGGCTCTCCGCCGGCTACTGCAACGGCAACATTGTTGATGACAACATTATAGGTGCAGGTCGGCCCACCGCGGGTATTTGTCGCGGTCACGCTATCTAAACGAAATCCCGCGTTGAAGCGTGTCAGATACCGGTTGATCGCAGCTTGATAACTCGGAAAAATATTCGCCCGATATTGTTCAAGTGCCGTTCGCGCCTGATCCCTCAATTGCTCGGTTGCGGCTTTAGCTGTCTTCTCTGCGAGATAGGCATCGCAGAGTGCTGCTGTTGTTTGCGTATAGCGCGCCTTCGTAGCCCGAAGGTGTGAAAGTGTTACAGCAATGACAATCTGATCGGCGGTAGCCGTGCGTTCCTTGACGACAGCGATTGTTTGATTGGCATGCTGGAGTTGCTGGTTTATAGCGGCCAGGGCCGTACGGTGCGCTTCGTATACCTCGATAGCCGCGCGCACCTCATCGGAAATGACAACCGGATCGAGTGGGGCTGCTTGTTTCGCGGCCAGAAGCTCCAACAAGCTGTCGCGCGTAGCCTGCCAGTCGCGAACAACTGTAGCGGTATCGATGTTCCAAGTGGGCAACTCACAGAACCGAGACCAGAATTGCCGCCGCTCGCCAAGAACTCGAACTGCCCGTTCAAACGCCGCCGCTGCATTGCCCGCGTGGCTCTCGTTCAAAGTCGCAGTGGCATTCGCAACGCTTTGCTTTAAGTCTCGGTATGCTTCGCTGAAAAAAGCCCGATAGTGGCCAATAACTGGCGAGCCAGAGAGATCCTGTGCACAGAAAACACAAGTTGCGACTTCAGGCTCTGGCCTCTCGCGTTGGCGACGCATTCCTTCAGCGATCCACTCTTCCGCGCCTCTGCCTGCCGTAGAAAGATGTGCTTGCACTCGCGCTGCGGCGGCAGCGTCCAAATCAGGCAGACTGGCCTGAAGGACATGTTCAACCGTCGAGAACTCAATGGCCGGCAAAGCGAGCAAGTCGAAAGCAGGAGTGTTCCGAATCGGCTCTTGTTCGTGGCTTGCTGCAAGGTTCCGCTCGGTCGCCTGGATCTCTTGTTCAATATTTGGGTTCACAGGTAGCGCACAGAAATCATCGACCGAAAGCACGCCGCGTTCGGTCGCCGAAATCGCTGCGGCTCGCTGGCGCAAAGTTCCGTTGTGACCCTCTACCTGTGCTATTAGCTGCTGGAGTTGCTGATTCAGTGTCACGCCCTGAGCGCCGAGAATCAATTCGTGCAACTTCTGACGATGGTCAGCCCCAACGACGAGGCCCGAATACACATTTTGGTCGACGAATACGTCGTCGAAAATGATCATGTTCTGCAGCGTCCGATTCCACGCGCCATTTTGGAAAACTGCTGCGGGCGGTCCGCCTGCACAGCCGATGACAACATGTGGAGGATGCTGTGCGGCAAGTCGCCGACGTTCCACTATCGGAATCGCATCGCCAGTCGCGAGGGATCGTAGAATAGCGGCCAATGTTGTCTTTCCGCGGCCATTTTCAGCATAGATTAAAGTAAGGCGTCCAAGGGCTGTATTGGCCGCGGTCGTGACAGTGTCGAAACGACCGATGCTTCTCAAAAACTGGAGATTGGTAATCATTGTCAGCTCAACGCAAGCGACGCCCGCACTTCGGCCGCCAGTAGCTTGTCGCCCGTGACCCACAGCGTCTGCTGAAACCCTAGATTCGCCCCGCTTCCCCGACCTGCTTTGCGCCGGGTCATAGGGCACATAGACTAGCAAGACTAGCCGGTAGCCGCAAGCTCGCCTGGGTGCTGCCAAAATTCGGTTGCAACTCTCCCCGCAGGCCTTAGAATCTCCCTCCCCGCCCACACGGCCGGGTTTTTCAGCGAAAGGTATCCGATGAAATCTTATAATGTTGCGGTCATTGGCGGCGACGGCACCGGGCCGGAAGTCGTCCGCGAGGCGATCAAGGTCCTCGATGTGGCGTCGAAGAAATTCGAGTTAAAACTCAACTACACCCATTTCGATTTCGGCGGCGACCGCTACCTGCGCACCAAGGAAGTCCTGCCGGACAGTGCCGTGGACGATCTGCGCAAATTCCCCGTCGTCCTCCTCGGCGCCATCGGCCATCCCGACGTCAAACCGGGCATCCTGGAAAAAGGCATCCTCTTGCGCCTGCGCTTCGAGTTGGAACAGTACATCAACCTCCGCCCCGTGAAGCTTTACGACGAACGCTTCTGCCCGTTGAAGGACAAGGGCCCGAAGGAAATTGACTTCGTCGTCGTCCGCGAAAACAACGAAGGCCTCTACACCGGCAGCGGCGGCTTCGTCTTCAAGGGCACGCCCCACGAAATCGCCGTCCAGGAAAGCATCAACACCCGCCGCGGTGTCGAGCGCTGCCTCCGCTATGCGTTCGACTACACCCGCAAACGTAACAAAGACAAGAAGCTGACGCTCTGCGGCAAGACCAACGTGCTCACCTACGCTTTCGATCTCTGGGAGCGGGCCTTCCATGAGATCGGCCAGAAGGATTATCCCGATATCAAGCGCGAGTACGCCCACGTGGACGCCACCACCATGTGGTTCGTGAAAAATCCCGAGTGGTTCGACGTGATCGTCACCGACAACATGTTCGGCGACAT
>JBGOTY010000161.1:0-7897 GCA_041476745.1 Verrucomicrobiia bacterium
AACCAGATGCATGTAGCGACCGACCACGGCGAGATCGTCTGGAAACTACCGCCGAATCCTCCGCAGCACCTCGACCTCGGCCCGGCCACCTAACCGCTGCGCAATTACGGGTTGCGCTGATGCTCGCGACCCGCCGCAATACCGCCCATCGCGACGGAAGTGTGTGGGTTATGGCCTTTTGTCACGTTTTTTTTGAGAGAATGGTACCGACGGAGGGAATCGAACCCACACGCCCTTGCGGGCACTGGATTTTGACTCTAACTAGAACATCTTTTCTCTGGTGTGGTCGAAAATCGTCCCATACTCGCGTAGCTCTACTAGAGTACGTCGTCTTTTTTGCTAATGGGGTCACGCTCTCCGAAGAACGCCTTCCGACCCGCCGCTTTCAAAAGTCCCAGGTACTCTTGCCAAGAAGATTGCACGGTGAGAAGATGGCTCGGTGAATGCCAAGAAGCGGATCTGGAATGTAGATCGGCCGGTCGCGCTGTTGTTTCTAGCGGCGATTGTTGCACTGGGCATCTGGTATGGCGTCAAGCAGTCTGCTGTGGCCATTGTCGGTTTTGCCGTCTACCAGGGCGCAAAGTATTTCCACGACACCCATAACAGCAATTTGGAACTGCGCAACCAGCAGTATCCCGAACGCCTGAAAGTGCTGCAACACGCGCTGAATTGGTGCGAACGGATGCGGTCAAATGTCTACAAACCGGAAAGCGCCATCGTCTCCAACGAGGCGGAAGTATGGTACAACGCGAATTATTTTTCCCTGCCGGAAGAAGTGCGCAAACCCTTCCACGACTGTTGCATCGCCACCTTTCACCATCGGAGCTTGACGCACGACCAACAAGCGGACAACTACAAGTTGATCGAACAGGCAATCAAGGTGATCAAAGAGCACGAAAAGCGACTTTCTAGTGGCCTTTGATGAAACCCGTGCGGTAAATGATCCCAGCGGAATTGACATTGGCGCATCTCCTGTATTATATGGAGGCAACAAGGCCGCCGTGGCGGAACTGGCAGACGCGCTGGACTCAAAATCCAGTACCTTCAACGGTGTGTGGGTTCGACTCCCTCCGGCGGTACCAAACAGACTCATCCCATGAAACTTACCGACTTCCAGAGGTCAATCATCGCATCGATCCTTCACGGTCAGATTAACAACGCCGAGACCTTCTTGGCAGTGCGTTGCCCTGGGAAGCGCGTGCAGGCTGTTGGCACCACCTTGTTGGGTTGGCGGAATATCAATCACGGGGAGACGGGATTGCTTCTTGATGACGGTGCTGTCGCATATTCACAGCTGAAACAGTTCCTCTCGCTTTGGAGACGGCTGGAATCCGCTGGACTGATCAACACTGTAACGACCGCAAGTCGCGTTGGAACCTTCGAGCCGATTTTCAAGCCGTCCGCTCAACCGAACGCGAATGAAGTGGATCGAAATATAATGACGATCCTCCAACAAAATGCCGACAGGGAGATTCAGACGCTTCCCGAGTTGGAGGACTTCGTTGAGCACGACTATTTGACCATCGACGAGAGAGACAAGCAAGCCGAGGCGATTGACCGGCGCATCGCACAGAGGGACACGCGCCGCATCGCCTACTGGTCGATAGGGATTTCGGTGGTTGTGGCGTTATCCGGCGCGATTTTCAACTGGCTGACCTACACCACGGAGCGGAGTGTCATCATCAAGAACGCAAGCGCCTTTCCCGATACGCAGAAGGTGTTGCTCGTAAATCCGTCCGCCTTGTCTGTTACGAATGTTTTGATAGTTACCGTCGGCTCCAATGACACCACCACGGTTTCCGTCCAAGGGATCAAGTAGCAGGCAAGCGCCAACTGGTTGCATACCGGGGTTGCATACCCACCCACGTGATTTATCGTCGCCGGCGAGGATAGGCGCGACCCTCGATAAAGCGAGGCGGGCTACGGCAGAAAATCGATTTCACTTGTGAATCGATAAACGATAATTCTCCTTGACGCGGTGTGCTGGGATTGGGTATGGTCGGCCCGGTTCTTTGACAGGGGAGAAAATCCGCCGTCGCGAGGGCTATGGCGCACAAGGATGGCGTTGCTTGTCAGGGAGAAGGCGGACGTAAAAACATGCTTTCTGCGAAACGAACCCCCCAGTTAACTAATGGAATTGCAAATACTTGCGCGTTTGGCCCTCCGAATTTGGCCGGGGCGATCCGCTTCTCCGTGCTGCTTACGGCCGGCTGCCGATCTTTAGTTCTACGTGGTCCTTCGGAACATCCATCGTTTCCAAAGGACAATCCATCTCGAGAACGCCGAAGGCTTTGAGAAGGGCGAGATCCTGCGGTGGCAGGTCGCCGGCCGTGAGGGTTACGTCGGTCGCGGAATTTGAGAATTCTCTCAACTTGGATTCCGGTATGTGCGACTTCGGCACTCTGAGGAATACGCTCGGCATGGGCCCGGCCGACGGGGCGGTCGTAACTTCAGTTTGCCATCCCGCTTCATGGAATACGGAATCCACCTGCGCGGCGAACGCCTGGCTTTCCTCATCACTAGCAGTGGCAATCGTCGTGATCCTGGAGCCGGCGTAAAGTGCGAGTAGCGTCTTCATCCTTTCGCGTTGCTCGGGGCTGATCTGTCGTCTCGGGGACGTGCTCTTCAAAGGCGGCACGCTAAATACGGAATGAGACGGAGACGTATTGGGAGCAAAGCATTTGCCGAGACCGAAGAGGATAGCACCAACTGCCACGACGACCACAGCCCACTGGACTTTTGAAAAGGGCCGTCGATCACTCATAGGGTGACATCCTATCCGAGCCCGTGGGGTGATTCAATCTGAATGCCTGAAATCGCATCCGTCAAGAGCGGTGGCCCCGCCAAATCGCTTGTGTTTGTTCCGGGGCGTGTGATAAGTGAGGCAGATGTTGCCTACCAAACAAGGCTCCGTTCGTCTCTTTCGCATCGCCGGGATTGACGTGTACCTGCATTGGATGTGGTTTCTGGTGGCCGCCTATGAAATCCAGGACCGTAAGGGGAGCTACTCCTCGCTGACGTGGAACGTGGTGGAGTACCTGGCGCTTTTTGTGATCGTGACGATGCATGAGTTTGGCCACGCGCTGGCTTGTCGTCAGGTCGGCGGACAGGCCAACCAGATCGTGTTGTGGCCGCTCGGCGGCGTGGCCTATGTGGATCCGCCACCCCGGCCGGGGGCGATGTTGTGGAGCATTGCCGCCGGGCCGCTCGTGAACGTGGCCTTGTTCTTCGTGCTGACTCCGCTCTGGATGCTGAGCCGCTCGATGGGCTGGCCGGACACGATGCCGGATTTATACAGGCTGCTGTTCACCATCTGGAGTATCAACCTCTTACTCCTCATCTTTAACCTGCTGCCGATCTACCCACTTGATGGCGGCCAGATATTGCAGTCGCTGTTGTGGTTCGTATTGGGCCGTGCGCGCAGCTTAACCGTCGCGACCCTCATTGGCTTCGTGGGAGTGGCGGGAGTAATTTTGGAGGCCATGAAATCGCACTCATGGTGGATTGGGCTGATAGCGGTCTTCATCCTGATGAATTGCATGCGCGGCTGGAAGATGGCGCGGGCCATGAGACAATTGGAGAATGCACCGCACCATCATGACTTTGCTTGCCCCGTCTGCAAGGCCGCGCCGCCGGCGGGTGAATTCTGGATCTGCGGACGATGCCAGAAACCCTTCGACACGTTTGTCTCGCAAGCCACCTGTCCGCATTGCGGGATGCAGTTCGCTGTGACGAAATGCCTGAACTGCGGCAAACCCAGTCCCATCGCCGGCTGGGCCGTTCACCTACCCGCGCCACCGGTCATCTAGCCGGACTTTTCCGTTCTTGGCAACAACGGCTATTCGACCGTTACGCTTTTGGCCAGGTTACGCGGTTTATCCACGTCGCAACCACGGAGGACGGCGATGTGGTAGGCGAGCAGTTGCAGGGGCAGAACGGTGAGCAGCGGCTGCAGACATTCCAGCGTATCGGGGATGTAAATCACATCGTCGGCTCGCTTCCGGATGTTTTCATCGCCTTCGGTCGCCACGACGATCACCGGGCCTTTGCGGGCTTTGACTTCCTCAATGTTGGCCATGACTTTCTCGTACACCGAGTTCTTCGGGCAGAGGAAGACCGACGGCGTGCGCGGATCGACGAGCGCGATGGGACCGTGTTTCATTTCCGCGGCAGGATAGCCCTCGGCGTGGATGTAGGAGATTTCCTTGAGCTTCAACGCGCCTTCGAGCGCGATGGGGAAGTTGATCTGGCGCGCCAGGAACAGAAAGCTGTTGGCGTCGCAGTATTTTTTTGCGATAGCGGCAATCGCGTCGCTCTGCTTAAGCACGCGCTCCATTTTCGAGGGGATTTCCTCCAGGCCGCGCAGGATCTCCGTGCCGCGCGTGGAAGCGAGATGGCGCATGCGGCCCATCAACACCGCCAGTAATGTCATCGTGGTGATCTGCGACGTAAACGTCTTGGTCGCCGCCACGCCGATTTCCGGCCCGGCGTGCATGTAGGCGCCGCCGTCAACTTCCCGGGCGATGGTCGAGCCGACGACGTTGACAATCCCGAGCGTCTTGTGGCCTTTCCGTCGTGATTCACGCACGGCGGCAAGCGTATCAATCGTCTCGCCCGATTGGCTGATGGCGAACACCAGCGTGTGTTTTTCGACCGGCGCGTTGCGGTAGCGGAACTCGCTCGCGTAATCGCACTCGGTCGGGACGCGCGCGAGATCTTCCATCAAGTATTCACCGACCATGCCGGCGTGCAGCGCGGAGCCGCAGGCGATGTAGATGACGCGGTCAACCGCGCGCAACTCTCCCGGGGCCAGATTCAAGCCGCCGAGGCGGGCGGTCGCTTCCTCGTGGCTGATGCGGCCGCGGATGGCGTTTTGCACCGCTTGCGGCTGCTCGAAGATTTCCTTGAGCATGAAGTGCGGGAACTTTCCGCGTTCGACCTCTTCCGCGGCGAATTCCACTTCACGGATTTGCGGGCTGACAGTCGCGGCCTCAATCGTGGAGACCTGAAAATCATCGCGTGAAAGCGTGACGATTTCAAAGTCGTTCAGGTACACCACGCGACGCGTATGGGCGATGATGGCGCTGACGTCGCTCGCAAGAAAATTCTCATCACGTCCCACGCCGAGGAGGAGCGGACTTCCGCGGCGCGCCCCGACAATCTGGCCGGGGTGGTCTGCATGGACGACGGCGATGCCGTACGTGCCCACCACATCCTTGAGGGCGAGACGAACGGCTTCCGTGAGGGTAGTACCGTTGGCGCCGGGGTTGTCTGCGTGGACTTTCTCATAGTACTCGCCAATCAGGTGAGCAAGCACTTCAGTGTCGGTCTGCGAGGTGAACTGGTGGCCCTTGGCGAGAAGTCGTTCCTTGAGAAGCTGGTGGTTCTCGATCACGCCATTGTGAACAAGCGCGACTTTTCGGGACTGATCGAGGTGCGGGTGGGCATTGGCATCGGTTGGCGGTCCATGCGTCGCCCAGCGCGTGTGGCCAATGCCCGTGTCGCCCTTGGCGGGTTGTTTGGCGAGGACAGCGGCGAGATCGTTGATGCGACCGCTCTTCTTGCGGAGTTCGAAAGCTCCCTTACTATTGATGATGCACAGGCCCGCCGAGTCGTAACCGCGATATTCGAGCCGGCGCAGGCCTTCGAGAATGACATTCTGGGCGGGTTTCTTGCCAATGTAGCCGATAATGCCACACATAGTACGGTCCTTGTCTGAAGTCGCGCGACGATGATTCAGCCGCCCGAAACATCCGGGCGTCGGCGGCGATGGCGAATCACAATTGCGTGGACTTCGAATCGCGTTTGTTTTTTACCGCCGACATTGATTACTGTATCCAAGTTCAGCAGATTGTCAATTGACGCGATGATGAGTGTTTGACTAGTATCGCGCCATGGCCCCGCTCGGACTCAGACCGGTTACCCCCACCAATGTTCTCGGTGTCATCATGGGTGGGGGTGAGGGCCGTCGACTTTTTCCGTTGACCAAGGAGCGTTCGAAACCTGCCGTGCCGATTGCGGGGAAGTATCGGTTGGTTGATATCCCGATTAGCAACTGTATCAACTCGAACATTCGCCACATTTACATTCTCACGCAGTTCAACTCCGCATCGCTGCACCGCCATATTCACCAGAGCTACACGTTTGACCGGTTCTCACGCGGTTTTGTGGAGATCCTCGCCGCCCAGCAGACGACGGGCGGATCGAGCTGGTACCAGGGAACGGCCGATGCCGTGCGCCAGAATCTGCGGTACTTCTTGGAGCAGGATTACGAGTACATCGTGATTCTGTCGGGCGACCAGTTGTATCGCATGGATTTCCGGAAGGTTCTCCAGCAGCACCTGGAGAACTACGCGGACATCACGATTGCCGCGAAACCGGTAACACGATGTGAAGCAACCTGGCTGGGCATTCTGCAAGTGAATGAGGAGAAGCGGATCGTGCGTTTTGTGGAAAAACCGAAGGACGAAAACTTGCTGGATGACTTGAAGATCCAGGATCCGCTCCTTTCGCAGGTCCGCATCACGAGTAGCGATGACCACTATCTCGCGTCGATGGGCATTTACGTCTTCAACCGGGACATTCTACGCAAGGTATTGGACAATGACACGACGGACTTTGGCAAACATATCATTCCCGATGCCATCGGCCGTCATCGCGTCTCGGCCTACATCTTTCAGGGATATTGGCAGGACGTGGGAACCATTCGTTCGTTCTTTGAGGCGAACCTTGCCGTGTGCTCCCTGAAACCGTCGTTCAATTTTTTCGATCGCGACGCGCCGGTCTACACGCATGCGCGGTTTCTGCCGGCATCGAAAGTGGTGGAGAGCGATATTCGCACCGCGCTGATCGCGGACGGTTGCGTCATCCTGCGTTCCCGAATTGAGAACACGGTCATCGGTGTCCGCTCGTTCATTGGGGCCGACTGTGAATTGCGCGATACGATCATCATGGGTTGTGACTTTTATGAGACCCAGCATGAAATGCTCGAAGAAGACGCGATGGGCATTCCGCACATGAGCATTGGGCGCGGGTCGAGAATCGAGCGAGCCATTATCGACAAGAACGTCCACATTGGCGAGGGGGTCGTGATCACGGATAAGAGCAAGTGCCCGGATTTCGACGGTCCAAACTATTGCATTCGCGATGGGATCGTCATTATTCCCAAGAACGCCGTCATACCGGCAGGCACCCGAATCTGACTGTGTCTGACAGGGTCAGAATTCGCAAAGAGAGATGTTGACACGTATTCAGAATCGGCTATAGTCGCATCACCCGCTAGTTGGGGGAGTAAGAAAATAGTAAGGCAAGTTAACACGGCGTCGTAGAGCCCGCCGACTGTTTCCTTGAAGAAGGGAAGATTAAGGAAACAGGAGGGGACGGGTTTTTACGTCTTTTTGTGTCTAGAGTGTTTTCGCCGGGGAGTTTTCAGGGGTCGCCTCTTGAAAGATGGATACGCGAGACAGTCTAAAAAAAACGCGGCCCACGTAGCTCAGTTGGTAGAGCACGTCCTTGGTAAGGACGAGGTCATCGGTTCAAACCCGATCGTGGGCTCCAGTATTAAAATGAACGGTGCTGATGCCGGTTGGGAATTGAGCAGGACGAGGTCATCGGAGATCAGAAAATTAGGTAAGCAGACAGGAGGAGAGCATGGCCAAAGGAAAATTTGAACGTACAAAGCCGCATGCCAATGTCGGAACGATTGGTCACATCGACCATGGAAAGACCACATTGACGGCAGCGATACTCGCGGTGTTGAGCAAGCAGGGCAAGGCCGAAATCAAAAGCTACGCGGACATCGCCAAGGGCGGTACGGTGCGCGATGAAACGAAGACCGTTACGATCGCCGCAGCGCACGTCGAATACGAGAGCGAAAAGCGTCACTATGCGCACGTCG
>JBGOTY010000162.1:0-7877 GCA_041476745.1 Verrucomicrobiia bacterium
GGTTTTGCCAGAACTTCATGATGGAATTGTCCCGCCACATCGGACCCGACACCGACGTGCCGGCCGGTGATATCGGGGTCGGCGGACGCGAGATCGGGTATTTGTTCGGCCAGTACAAGAAACTGCGGAACGAGTTTACCGGCGTGCTCACGGGCAAGGGCATCAACTGGAGCGGCAGCCGCATCCGCGAAGAGGCCACGGGCTACGGGCTGTTGTATTTCGTCGAGGAAATGCTGCGCACGCGGGGCAACTCGATTACCGGCAAGACGGTGGTGATTTCCGGTTCGGGCAACGTAGCGCAATTCGCCGCCGAGAAGGCCATGGTCCTGGGGGCAAAGGTGGTGACGCTTTCCGATTCGGATGGGTTTGCCTATGACGCGCGCGGCCTGGATGCCGAGAAGCTGACGTTCCTGAAAGACTTGAAGAACGTCCGCCGCGGACGCATCCGGGACTTCGCCAAACATTTCCACTGGCAGTACTTCGACAAGCAACGGCCCTGGGGTGTGAAATGCGACGTGGCGCTGCCGTGCGCCACCCAGAACGAGATTGGCGGGCGCGACGCGGAGAAGCTGGTGCGCAACGGTTGCCTCTGCGTCGGGGAAGGCGCGAACATGCCGAGTTCGTTGGAGGCGGTGGAGATGTTTCTCGGACACAAGCTTCTGTTCGGGCCGGGCAAAGCCGCCAACGCGGGCGGCGTCTCGGTGAGCGGCCTCGAAATGTCGCAAAACAGCCTGCGGATGCAGTGGTCAGCCGAGGAAGTGGACAAACGTCTCAGCGACATCATGAAGGCCATCCACAACCAGTGCGTCCGTTACGGTCAGCGCGACGGGTTCATCAACTACGTCGACGGCGCGAACATTGCCGGGTTCCGCAAAGTTGCCGAGGCCATGCTCGACCAGGGAGTCGTTTGATTTGCGCAGCCGGACTGCTACTATTCGCCGCCAATCCAATCACCGAACGATCGCGAGGACTTGATGCCCACTCACATTCTCAAGCCGACCCGCATCACCGCGGCGGGGAACAAACCCAAACTCATTGATGAAGTCGTCGGGCGCGTGAACTCGAAGACCGACGCGGTCAGCATCGCGCACATGCGGAGTCCGTCGGGTTGGGTGGAACCGGGGCAGACGCCGCAGTTCGACGAGTACACGTACGTGCTGAAGGGGGCGCTGCAGGTGAAGCACAAGGGCGGCGTCATTGAGGTGCGCGCCGGCCAGGCGATTATCACCCGCAAGGGCGAGTGGGTCCAATACAGCACGCCGGGAACGGATGGTGCGGAGTATATTGCGGTTTGCCTGCCGGCGTTCTCGCCGGACACGGTCCATCGCGATTGATGCGGCGCGGTGGATTTCGCCCGGATATCATTCATCGATATTTTTGCTGGACATGGTGGGCTGGGATGGGTATAGTCGAGCCAGTTCTTTGACAAGTGAAGAAAGTGAGCGTCTTTGCCAAGGGAGGAGAGGACGAGCCTACTTCGCTAAAGCTTCGAAGGCCAAGAGGACTTGAAAACATGTGTTTCTGCGAAACGAACCCAGGGCTTAAGTAATTGTGGCATAGATATATAGAGCAGTGAAGACGGAAGACTGGATTCGGGTTCGTTTGGGTGCATTACGAGGTTGCGGTGGTATCCATTGTTGGCTGGCCGGAATGCCTGCAAGGCCAGTTGAGAATTGACAACACAAGGCGTCTCGCCGATAAGAACGCCATGGCTCCGGTAGAACAGTGGCAGAATACGATCGTTACTTTTTTCATCACGTACGGGTTTCAGATGGTCGGTGCGACCATCATCCTTATCGTAGGCGCGCTCATCGCCCGCTGGCTGGGCAATCTTACGAATACGTGGCTGACCAAGCAACATCTCGAACCGCCGATCTGCGTCCTGATGGTCCGCGTCGTGCGCCTGATGGTGTTCGGTCTTGCCGGGGTGCTCGCGCTCGACAAATTCGGCGTTCAAATCACGCCGCTCATCGCGGGCATCGGCGTCGCGGGTGTCGGCATCGGTCTGGCCGCTCAAGGCGTGCTTGGCAATGTCATCGCGGGGTTGACGATCATTTTCACCAAGCCATTTCGCGTTGGCGAGTATATCGAACTGGTTGGCGTGAATGGCCAAGTCAACAACATCGAACTGTTCTCGACCACGCTCCTGCACTCCGATAAGTCACGCGTCGTCATCCCCAATCGCAAAATCGTCGGCGAAATCCTCCACAACTGCGGCAACATCCGCCAACTCAACCTCAGCGTCGGTATCGCCTACAATGCGGACGTGGATCGTGCGCTGGCCATCGTTCGCGAAATCCTCGACGCCAACGCGCGGGTGCTCAAAGACCCGAAGCCCGTGGTCGGCATCGAAGCGCTCGCCGATTCGTCGATCACGATTGGCATCCTGCCGTGGGTGGGTGTGCCGGATTATGGAGCGGCGCAATTGGAAATCTATCAGGCCATCCTCGAACAGTTCCGCGCCCGCGGCATTGAGATTCCGTTCCCGCAGCGCGAGGTGCGCTTGCTGGAAAAAACCGGCGCCTAGCTGGCGGTCACGGCGGGCTTGGTATTCAAGACGTACAGATCCAGCACCGCCTTGACGCGGGCCAGGTACTCGCGCGCCGTCGGGCGGACCATCCAGCGTACCGACAAATCGTCCGGCGCATAGGCCACCGCGTCGATCCCGAAGTAGCGGCTGAGATACAACGCGCGGAAATCGTGAAAGCGCTCCGAGATGATCGTGAGCCTGGTGCACTTGAATACATCGCGCGCGCGCGCCACCGAATCGAGCGTACGCGATCCGTAGTTGTCGAGGACCAGGGCCGACTCCGGGACGCCCCGCTGCAGCAACGCGCGCTTCATCTCCAGGGGTTCGTCATGCCCCTTGTCACCACTGAGGATCAGCCGCTTCACTTTGCCTCCGCGATAAAGCGCAGCCGCCGCGTCGATGCGCTGCACAAAATGCTGGTTCACCCGGCCCTTCTCGATCAGCTTCCCCGTCCCCAACACCAGGCCGTCATCGTTAAACGGGATGGAACGGATGTCGTAAAAGACCTGCGATCTCGTCGACGCGATGATCCAGATATTGCAGCCAAACACCAGTGCCAGAAATACCATCCAGCCGATCACCAGCGAGGTGGCGACGATTTTCGTGAACGGGCGGCGCTGTGTCGCCACGGGTTGGTTCATCGGCCGGGTATGCTATCACACAACTTCCCTTCGGCAACCGGTATCGCGAGGCTGACCGTGGGATCCAAAGTCAATGCTCTTGGGAGCCAACATCTCACACGCCAATTCTCCCAACGGCATCCTCTCTTTCTGCTTCGACAAATCGCGCAAACCATCGTAGTGTGCCGCCCGAACAAATCATGGAAAGGTCAAGCAACGTGAGCCAAAAGATCATTGCATTCCACTACACGCTGACGGACCTGGGCGGCAAGACTCTCGACTCCTCTGCCGGCGGCGAACCGCTGACGTTCCTCGAAGGCGTCGGGCAGATCATTCCTGGTCTCGAAAGGGTGCTGGGTGGCATGAAGGTCGGTGACAAGAAGCACGTCAAGGTCAAAGCCAAGGATGCCTACGGCGAAAAAGATCCGCACAACATCGTCGAGGTGCCGTTGGATCAAATGCCCACCCGCGGCATCAAAGCGGGCGACCGCTTCCGTGCCGGACAGGATTCACATTCGCCCGTGGTCACCGCGCTGAAAGTGACGGAAACCCACGTCACCCTCGACGGGAATCACCCCTTGGCTGGCATGGATCTGGCCTTTGATGTCGAGATAACGGAAGTCCGTGAGGCGACAAAGGAAGAGTTGACCCACGGCCACGCCCATGGTCCCGGCGGGCACCACCACTAACACGTACTCGGCCCGCACGGCTTGCTCCAATATCGGCCGCGCCCGTTTTTGTCGGACCGCAACGAAATGGTTGCATTACGCGCCCCGTTTCGCTATATGCTCGGGTATAGGAGGCTTTCTGATGAAGAAACGTTTAGTAGTTATGTTCGCGACAGCTTTGTGCCTATTGTTCGCGGTACCTGCCAGATCCACTTGGGCCGCGGACCAAGGGTCCCGCTATGCGGACGCCTTTGTTCTCATTGAACAAGGCCAGACCGCCGAGGAGAAATCAGACCTCGCGACCGCGTACCACAAGTACCAGGCCGCATTGGACATCTTGCACACCATTCGGACCGATGCGCCCGACTGGAATGCCCAAATGGTCGAATACCGTCTGAAGGACTGTCAATCTCGGTTCGACACGGTCAAGGCGAAATTGCCGGAACCGCCTCCCGCACCCGCGGCAGAGGCGCCCGCTGCATCGGTGGTCACACCTGCGGTTGAAGTGCCTGCTGCTCCACCGGTGCCTGTGGCCACGCCTCCTACTCCGCCGCCCGCTCCAGACGTAAAAACCGCCAAGGCCGATCAATCGGCAAAGCTTAAGACACAGATCGACAAGCTCGAGACGGAGAACCACCAGCTTAAGTCCGATCTCGCCGAGGCAAAGCGCACCGCCAAGTCCAGCTCCCAGCTCGATGCGCTTGCCAAGGAAAACAAGGATCTCAAGGCGCAACTCGCCGCCGCCGAGAAAAAAGCTGCGGCCGTGAAGCCCGCCCCTCCCGCTCCGGCACCTGTGCCCGTTGATTCCGGTCAAGTGAAGAAACTTCGCAGCGAACTCGCCGATGCGCGCGCCGAAATCGATCGTTTGAAGAAAGCGGCGGCCACACCCGCGTCAGGGTCTTCAACAATCATTGCCAGCCCACCCGTGGCCGCTCCTCCAGCTGATTCCGCGGAAATGAAGAAGCTCCGCGCGGAATTGAGCAAGACTCGCGCGGAAGCTGATGCCGCGAAGAAATCGGCTGCGCAGGTCTCCGACCTGGAGAAACAGAACAAAGACTTGAGCGCGAAGCTCGCCGCAGCCGATAAGAAGGCAGCCGCTGCTGCCGTGAAACCGGTGCCAGTCGATAACTCGGTGGTGTTGAAAAAGTTGCGGGAGGACCTCGACGCCGCTCGCGCGGAGGCGGACAAGGGCAAGAAGGCCAGTGCGCAGGCCGCCAACCTCGAGAAGCAAAACAAGGATCTCAGTGCGCGGCTTGCGACCGCTGAGAAGAAGACATCCACACCCACAGTTGACCCCGCTGAATTGAAGAAACTGCGGGCGGAGGCCGACAGCGCCCGTGCCGACGCGGACAAGGCGCGCAAGTCCAGCAGTGACCTGGAGAAGAAAAACGCCGATCTGAGCGCCCAACTGGCCAGCGCGAAGAAGGAAGCTGCCGCGAAGCCCGTTGTTCCTGCGGAGTCCCCGGAGTTGAAGAAGGCTCGTGCGGATCTCGACACGGCTCGATCTGACGCGTCAGCTCAGATGAAGAAAGACGCCGCCCAGTTATCGGATCTACAGAAACAGAACAAGGATCTAAGCGCGAAACTCGCAGCGGCTCAGAAGAATGAGAAGAAGACGAAGATCGCTTCCGCAGATTCCGCTCAGGTCAAGAGTCTGCGCGACGAACTCGACACGTCACGTGCCGAAGTGGCCGACTTGAAAAGGCAGGTGGCTGCAAAGCCGGGAGTTGCGCCTGCGCTTGTGGCTGATGGCAGCGAAGTGAAGACCCTGCGCGCCCAGTTGGCGGACACACGCAAGGAACTCGAACAAGCGAAAAAGTCTGCCGGCCAGGTTTCTGACCTCGAGAAGCAGAACAAAGACTTGAGTGCGAAGCTCGCTGCCGCCGCGAAACCGGCACCAGTCGATAACTCGGCGGAACTGAAGAAGCTGCGCGACCAACTCGATGCCACTCGCGCCGAAGCCGACAAGGGGAAGAAGGCCAGCGCTCGCGTCACCGAGCTCGAGAAGGAGAACAAAGATCTCAGCGCGAGGCTTTCCGCGGAGAAGAAATCCGCAGCCGAAGCCCCGGCCGGAACCCCGGATGCCCGTGTCATGAAGCAGCTGCGTACTGAGAACTCGTATCTGCGCAATCTGCTGGATACGTACGCGGAGCAGAATTCTGAACTGAAGGGCCAATTGCGTCGTCACGATCAGAACCAAAGCAAGAGCAGCCAATAGTCGTTCGTTGCGTTTCATCAGGGAGCCTGTCCTCGGTTCGTCGGGGACAGGCTCCCTTGCTTTTAGAGCTGGCGATGGGGACGCGAATCGAAACTCCAGCGGCGGCATCCTAAGCGGAGGGTCGGGTGGCGCGGGTTGCTCGTTCCACTTTTTTTGGCGTAAATATACGTGGAGGAATATGAGATGGCGAAGGACAGAATTGCGTTGGTGACGGGTGCGAACAAAGGTATCGGGTACGAGATCGCGCGGCAACTTGGCGAAAGGGGCTACCACGTTCTTGTCGGAGCGCGCAAGGCTGATGCCGGCAAGCAGGCAGCAGCCTCGCTCCAGAAAGGCGGGGCGTCGGCCGAATTCGTCGAAATCGATGTAAGCGACCGCGCAAGTATCGAGGTCGCTGCGAGAACCGTGGCGGCAAAGTTCGATCACCTCGATGCATTGGTGAACAACGCAGGTATCATGGAAGACAAGAATAATATCACCGAAGTGCCAGACGACGTATTTCTGCGCACGCTGACGACGAACACTCTCGGCCCCTTGCGCGTGACGCAAGCGTTCCTGCCATTGCTCGCGAGGAGTTCGCGGGCGAGCGTCGTCAACATGTCCAGCGGCCTTGGCCAGTTGAGCGATATGGGTGAGACGTATCCGGCCTACAGCATCTCCAAAACGGCGCTTAACGCTGTCACCCGCCAGTTCGCCGCTGCGTTGCGCGACAAGGGCATTCCAGTTAACTCCGTGTGCCCCGGCTGGGTCAAGACCGATATGGGCGGCGCGAATGCCCAGCGCACGGTCCAGCAGGGCGCGGATACCGTCACGTGGCTCGCCACGGAAGCGTCGCGCGATCTGACCGGCCAGTTCCTGCGGGATAGAAAAGTGATTCCCTGGTAATCAACCAAATTGTTAAGGAGAATCGACACCATGAAACGAAAAGCATCGGCGGTTTGGCGGGGCGCGTTGAAGGATGGCAAGGGCACGATCTCGACCGACAGCGGAGTACTGAAGGACGCACAGTACTCATTCAGCACCCGGTTTGAGAACGGCATCGGGACCAATCCCGAGGAACTCATCGCCGCCGCGCATGCGGGTTGTTTCTCGATGGCGCTTTCCGGGCAACTGGGCAGTGTGAACCTGAAAGCGGAACGGATCGCCACGACCGCGACCGTGACCATGGAAAAACTCGAAGCGGGTTGGACACTCACGGCGGTTCATCTCGATGTGACGGCGAAGATACCCGGCGCAACCGCATCGGCATTTGAAACGGCGGCAGGCAACGCGAAGGCGGGCTGTCCGATTTCACGTGTACTGAATGCCACGATCACCATGGATGCAAAACTGGAGCCGTAAGCAGGCGGAGGTTTGCAGTTTGATCTGGCATGAAATTCATGCCAAACTACCGCCGCGTTGCGTTGCCGGGGATCGAAGGCAACGGAATTGATGGGAACCACAACTAAGGAGGAATAACCCGCTATGAGAATTGTTCGCATCGTCACCACTTGGATCGTCAGCACCTTGATCGCAACGACCGCGCTGGCATTGGACACGTACAAAACCGATCCCGCGCACAGTTCCGTCAACTTTTCGATTGACCATATGGTCGTCAACACAGTGCACGGACGCTTTCGCCAGTTTGAAGGCACAATCACGGTCGATCCGGATAACGGCAACGCGCTGAAAGCAGCCAGTGGAACGATCCAGGCCAAGAGTATCGACACCGACATCGAGAAGCGTGACAATCATCTGCGTAGTCCTGATTTTTTTGACGCCGAAAAGTTCCCGACGATCACATTCGAGAGCACGGAGGTCAAGAAGGATGGCAATGGCCAGGTTCTGGTCGGCAAATTCAC